>URWU01000214.1 GCA_900551585.1 uncultured Alphaproteobacteria bacterium
TTTTTTTATAAAAAAGTTACCTGGCCTGAAAAATATTCTCAGGAACTTTGATTAACCGCGGCTAAAGCCTTGTCAAAGTCAGGCAGCTCGGAGATTTCCGGAACATATTCCGCATAACGGATTATTCCGTCTTTATCTATCACAAAAACAGCCCGCGTTAAAATCTGCAATTCTTCAATCAAGGTTCCGTATTTTAAACCAAAATCATGAAAACGATAATCAGAAGTGGTTTTTACATTTTGAATGCCGAAAGTTCCGCAGAATCTGTCCAAAGCAAAAGGCAAATCCATACTGACCGACATTACGACGGCATTATGCAACAGCGCTGCCTCCTGATTGAAACGCACAATCTGCTTATTGCAAACAGGCGTATCCAAAGACGGCACCGCATTGATGATGACAACACGGCCGGGAAAATCCGATAATTTTACTGTTTGCTGATTTTTATCAACGACCACAAAATCCGGGGCTTTTACTCCGGGTTTCAACTCATGTCCGAGCAAAGTTAAAACTTCGCCTCTTTTTAAAACCTGACGCATTTTGTCCCCCATAAAATTGCTGTTTGATTTAAATATGGCTCTCGCGCAAGACTTTTACAATATCGCTTAAATGTACCAGTTTGATTTTTTTATCTCCCAAAGTCGGCAGCCATTCTTTTAAGGCCTGATAAGTGCCGCTTTTTGGGTGGCCGATGGCGACGGCATAACCGTTGCGTCGGGCAATCCGCTCCGCAATGGCCAGCTGTTTCAAAATATAATCCACCTTATTTTCATTATCGAGGAAGACATGACGTGTCGCATAAGCTACGCCGTTTTGACGCGCTGCTTTTTTAGCAACCGAAAAAGCCGTGGTTTTGGAATCCAAAAAGAACAAATCGCGCTCTTTCAAAACTTCCATAACGGCATTCATACGGTCTTTATCTTCCGTCAACTTGCTTCCCATATGGTTATTAATGCCCTTAACGTCATGGAACTTATCAAGCATTGCCGTCAGACCGGTTTTAACTTCTTCAACATCCATTTGTGTGGTCAGAGTATCGGGCGCCAGATTGGCGTTTGAATGCGGTTCCATCGGCGTATGCACCATAATCTCCTGCCCCGAAGCTTTGGCTTTTTCAACCTGTTGATCAAGCGCTCTGCCATAAGTCAGAAAAGAAGCCGTCAAAGGAGCCTGCAGCGACGTGATGTCGGCGGTGCGCTTCAGGGAAATACCCATATCGTCAATGACAACGGCAATCACCGGTTCTTCGCCGAAATAAGCAGGCTTATAAGAAGGACGCACATTCAGGCTTTTGATATTTTTATGTTTGGTATAAACATGATAACCGGCAGCCAAAAGCTCCGGAGAAATCGGCGTTTCTTCAGAATCTTCAACAATGACATCATTCGGAAGCTCTTCTTCATAGATTTTATCTAAAGTTTCTTCGGGAAGTTTTTCAGTCACATCCTCAACATCAGCCAGATTTTCTGTCGGTTCAAGCTTGTCAGCAGCTTCCAGCTCCGCCAGCTTTTGATAAAAAACATTAGCGGCCAGACTCTCGCGAAATTCTTCTTCGGTATAATCTTTGGGTTCGGCTTCTTCAATGATGATTTCAGGCTCGTCTTTATAAAGAAAATCCATATTACTGCGCGTATCCAGACATTGCTGAAAATCCCCGCGCAGGCAGCTTTGCTGCGGCATGTCGATTGAGGTATCGAGCAGATAATCAACCGAAGGCACCTGCACCCGCGGCGTTTTGGGCTCGGAGCCCAGACTGTTGATAAACAGCCAGACAAGGAAAAAAGCCAAAGCAGCAAAAACAACGCCCTGAGCAACTTTGGCGAACTGCTTGAGCGCGGTTTTTGCGGAAGCTTTTTTCCTGTGACGGCCTAACAAGATTTATTCCTTGCTGCGTAAGGTCGGAAAAGCAATGACATCACGAATCGTTTCAGCGTCGGTCAACAAAATAGCCAGACGGTCGATACCCATGCCCATACCGCCTGACGGAGGGAATCCGTTTTCCAGCGCATTGATGAAATCTTCGTCCAGCATTTGGGCTTCGTCATCGCCTTTTTCGCGGTCAGCGCACTGAGCCTCAAAACGCTCTCTTTGTTCCAGCGGATTGGAAAGTTCGGAATAAGCGCAGCCCATTTCCATTCCGGCGATATAAGCGTCAAAATGCTCGACCAGACGCGGGTTGGAGCGGTGGGTTTTGGCCAGAGGCGAAATATCGCGCGGCATATCCATAACCAAAATCGGGTCAATCAGATTGGCTTCGACTTTTTCATCAAAGACTTCGGAAATAACCTTACCCCAAGAGATGCAGTCAGAAGCATCAATACCGATTGATTTGGCCATTGCTTTGGCTTCTTCAACGTCTTTGGCCTCCATGAAATCCAGACCGGTATATTCTTTGACCAAATCAATCATGGATTTTTTGGCAAAAGGTTTAGACAGGTCAATCTCGCGGCCGCGGAAAGAAATGACTTCTTTACCCAAAACCTGTTTGGCTACATAGCGCACCAGTTCGGGAATGAGATCTGCCATATCATTATAATCAGCATAAGCCTGATAAGCTTCCAAGCCGGTGAATTCGGGGTTGTGGGTTTTATCAATACCTTCATTACGGAAATTGCGGCCGATTTCAAAAACACGGTCAAAACCGCCGACAACCAGTTTTTTCAGATATAATTCCGGCGCAATACGCAGGAACAAGTCCATATCCAGCTTGTTGTGGTGGGTGATAAACGGTTTGGCGTTTGCCCCGCCCATAATCGGGTGCAGCATCGGTGTTTCAACTTCCAAAAAGCCGTTTTCTTCAAAATAGTGACGGACGGCAGAAGTGATTTTGCAGCGGGTTTCAAAAACAGCGCGGGACTCATCATTCATGATGAAATCGACATAACGCTGACGATAGCGCGCTTCAATATCCTGTCTCTTATACACATCTGACGCTGCCG
>URWU01000215.1 GCA_900551585.1 uncultured Alphaproteobacteria bacterium
TAGTCGTCGGCAGCGTCAGATGTGTATAAGAGACAGAAAATATGGTTATTAAATCATAATAAAAAAGCCCGGTCAATTAAATTAGCCGGGCCGGAAAAGTCAGTGTTTAAAAATGGTATTTGATATCGACAAGCCCCGAATGGTCCTGATAATCTTTGCGGAAGCGCCCCTCATAGCCCAAAGCAATGTCTGTTGTTTCGAGAATATTAAAATGAACAGATGCGCCGGTTTCAAAACCGATGCGGTTTAAATGTCTGCTGCGGGTCTCATAAGCCGCGCCGTTCGGGAGACTGACCAGAGTGTTGTTGTTTTCGTTTAATAAGTCGTAAGTGACGGCAAGTTTTAACTCCGGTCGCAAAACCATGTCAGAACTGATGAGATAATCTCTGGAAATTTTGGTTCCTAAAACTGCGGTTAAAGTCTGGGAATTATCGCTCTCGACCTTTTGTCCGGCCGTGTCCTGATAATCCGGACGGCGGAAGTAAGCATAACGCAGGCCGGCCTGAGGCGTGAAAATTCCGGTTTCAATACCGCTCATCATTTGCAGGCCGAAATTATCAACGTCATAGTCGGATTTGATAATTAATCCGGAGAGGTTTTTGTCTTCGCGATATCGGGAATGATTGTAGGTGGCAATTGAGTTGACAAACCAGGAAGACGGCTTGTATTCGCCGTAGATGATGGCCGTGTGGCCGTTTAAGTCGGTGTTGCGGCGGAAGCTGTCGATGGTTCCGTTGCTGTAAGCATAACCGATACCAATGCGCAGGTTGTCGCTGACGAGTTTGTCAACGCCCATTGAAATACCGTCGGAGGAAGAGGAGAAGCCGTCTTGTCCCGAAAGTTTGGCGTGATTGGTTAAGAGTTTTACCCAGCTGCGGGAGCGGTGAAAGAGATCGTCACCGGCTGATTTTCCGGCAGACAGGCCGCTGGTTCCGCCGCTGAGCTGTGATGAAACAGCCGCCATAATTTGTTTGTTGATTTGTGAAACCGTATTTTGGACAGCGGCCGCCGTGGCCGGAGACAGAGCTTTGAGGGCGTCTTCATAAGCCAGGGGATTGGTTTGTTTGAGCTCGTATAAATATTCTGCTGTCGAAGCGGCTGAGGAACCCGGCGCAAAATTGCCGTTTTCAAGCCAAGCTTCGCCGGGTTTGAGCGGTTTGTTTTCTGACGGGGCCGGTTTTTCTTCACTGTCGTTGCTATCATTGCCCGGTTTGCGATCAATCTGATAGCGTCCGTTATCAAGATAGGTAATCTCATAGAGTTCATTTTCTGCAATGTCGGGAAGCAAAGAAAACTCGCCGTTGAGTTTATCTTCGGCATTAAGAATTTCGGCAACAAAGCTGTCATTTTGGTTGCCGGCGGCAAAACCGACGGTGATTTTGATTTGACCGTTTGGCGCAATGTTTATTTTATCGGCAAAAATCTGGCCATAGGTATTGGCATCTTTGATTTTAACGCAGAGGGTCGAATTTTGAGAGAAATTTATCGTATCGGCATAAATTTTGGCGGTGTTGATGTCAAGAATGCCGTTATTATTGATAATGCTGTTGAAGCGGTTGTTATCGCCGATGTTATTAATTCCGCCGTCCAGAATAAGTGCATGCGAGCCGTTGATATTGAGGACTGAGTTTTCTGCCATAAAAATATCGTTCGGCTTGCCTGCGGCGGTATTGCCGGAGAAAATGATGTCACCGTCGTCGGTATTAAAATTGAGCGTCCCGTTAATGACGTGGATAGCGCCGCCGGAATCTGCTGCCTAATTATTATAGAATCCGGTGCCGCTGTGGAAGTTGAGCGGCGTTTCCAGAGCAAAGACCGCGCCGCCGCGTTTGCTGCTGTTATTTTCAAAGCGTGTGTTATAAAAATTGACAAGGCCTTTGGTGTCGCTGACATAAACGGCACCGCCGTCACCGGATGCGGTATTGTTGCTGAAAATTGAGCCGGAAAGCAGGTCAAGATAGCCATAGTGATAAATGGCGCTGCCGCTTTTACCTGAAATACCGTCAAAAACGGCTTTGATGCGCAGGGGATTGTCAGCGTCGTTTGCTTTAATCGTCAGCAGGTTTTTCAAAACTTTGAGCGGTTGAGAATTGCTTAATTCCTGATCCTGATATTTTGAAACGGCAGCCCCAAAGATTGAGGTTGCTTTATCAATCGTCACGGCTTCTGCCGGAGCTATGGACAAAACCAGGGCTAAGGAAATGTTTAATGGTAGCAATTTATTCATTATTCAACTCTCGATAGATTTTTATTGTTGATAAACAAGGACTTACGCCGCGCATATTAGGCATGGCTGAAATAAAAGCAATGATAATTTATGGTTATTGACAGTAATATGATATGTCGTAAACTGGCAAAAACGGCAATAAAGAGAGGTTTGTACCGATTATGTTCTTGCATTTTTTGTGTCGGGATATTATCCTTTCGGCAATTGCCATAAATTTAAGGAGACGGATGAAATGTTAAGAGATGATTTGCAAAATGCATTAAAAGAATCTATGAAAAATAAAGATATGACAACTGTCGGCGCTGTTCGTCTGATTATTGCCGGCATGAAAGAAAAAGATGTTGACGCGCGCGGCAAAGGTTTGGAAAAAGCCAGCGATACCGATTTGCTGGCAATGATGCAGAATATGGTTAAGCAGCGCAAAGATTCCATTAAAATGTATGTTGACGGGCATCGTCAGGATTTGGCAGACAAAGAGCAGAATGAAATCAATGTGATTGAAAAGTTTTTGCCGAAACAGATGAGCGATGCCGAAATTGAAACCGCCATCAAAGCCATTATCGCCGCAACCGGCGCTTCTTCCATGAAAGACATGGGCAAAGTTATGGGTGAGCTGAAAGCCAAGTATGTCGGACAGATGGATATGGGGCTGTCTCTTATACACATCTCCGAGCCCACG
>URWU01000216.1 GCA_900551585.1 uncultured Alphaproteobacteria bacterium
GTCAATTTCTTGGAAAAATATAAAAGTTTTCCGGGCAACAATCCGTCGAATACTTTTGTATTTAAGAAAATTGATCCTTATACTTTCGGTATGCTGGTTGCCATGTATGAACACAAAGTGTTTGTTCAGGGCATTATCTGGGATATTGATTCATTCGACCAGTTTGGTGTCGAGCTTGGCAAAGAAATGGCAACCGCCATTTTGCCGGAACTGCAGGATAATGCTTTCGGCATTATGCATGACAGCTCGACCAGTTCATTAATCAGATATATCAAACGCTTAAGAAAGTAACTGTATGGGCATTAGAATCTTACCGTCAAACCTTGTCAACCAGATTGCCGCCGGTGAAGTTATTGAACGGCCGTCTTCGGTGATTAAGGAGTTGGTTGAAAACTCCATTGACGCCGGAGCCACTTCTATCGAGGTGACCCTGATTGACGGCGGTAAGAGTCTGATTGTCGTTGCCGACAACGGCAAGGGCATGACGCCTGATGAGTTGGAGCTGGCGGTTGAGCGCCATGCTACGTCAAAGCTTCCGGATGACAATCTGTTCAATATCAACTTTTTGGGCTTCCGCGGCGAGGCTCTGCCGTCAATATCTTCCGTAGCCAGACTTTCAATCACTTCGCGCACGGCTGATGCCGAAAATGCCTGGAAAATTGAAGTCAACGGCGGTGTTAAAAGCAAACCTGTTCCGGCTTCGCACCCTTGCGGCACCCGCATTGAAGTCCGTGATTTGTTTTATGCCACGCCGGCACGTTTGAAATTTCTTAAAGCTTCGACTTCAGAGGCCAATGCCGCTAATGATATTTTGACCCGCATTGCTTTGGCCAATCCGCATATTTCTTTTTATCTCAAAGACGGTGAGCGCAAAAAACTGAGCTTAAACGCGCAGCAGGGCGAGCTTTTCGATGCCCGCTTAAAACGCTTGTCCGAGGTTATGGGGCGTGAGTTTGGCGAAAATTCGGTCTTGATTAATGCCGAGCGCGACAATCTCCACATTTCCGGTTATGTCAGCCTGCCAACCTTGAACAAAGCCAATTCTCTGCACCAATATTTGTTTGTCAACAACCGTCCGGTCAGGGATAAGCTGCTTCTCGGCGCGATTAAAGGCGCTTATATGGATGTTCTGGCCTCGAACCGCTACCCGCTGTGCGCTTTGTTTTTTGATATTGAGCCGGCCTATGTTGATGTTAACGTCCACCCCGCCAAAGCAGAAGTCCGTTTTTATGACAATGCCCTTGTCCGCGGGCTTTTGGTCAGTTCTATCCGCAATGCGCTGAACGTTGAGAGCCGACGTTCGTCAAATACTTTGGATATTAATGAATTTGTCAGAGACGAAATTCCCGATTTCGGCGTTCCGCCGGCACCTCAGGCTCAGGCGCCGTTTATGGTTAATGACATCCCCGAAACAATCGACTTGCAGGCGCACAATCCGCGTCCGGCTCCGTTCACTTTCCAGAGCAGCTATGCTCCGGCACCGCGCCGCACTCAGGCAGATTTGCCCGATTTGGAATATAAATTCTCGGTCAAAACCGAAGCGCCGGAAGTTTATGAAGACAAAAATGTTGCCGAAGCCGGCCCTTTAGGCTTGCCCAAAGCGCAGTTTCATAATACTTATATCATTTCGCAGACCGAAGACAGCATTATCATCATCGACCAGCACGCGTCCCATGAGCGGATTGTGATGGAAAAGATGAAAGCCAACTTGGAAAAAGGCGGCCGTCTGGCCTCGCAAATGCTCCTGATTCCGGAAATTGTCGATTTAGACGGCTCGGCCAAAGAACGGATTTTGAGCGTGGCGGCGGAGCTGAATCAGTTAGGCCTGGTTGTTGAAGAATTTGGTATCAGCGCTGTCATTGTCCGTGAGATTCCGGCCTTAATCGGTGATTGTGATGTTAAAAGCCTGATTATTGACTTGGCAGATGAAATCGCCGAATGGGGCAATGGCTATGCTCTGGCTGACAAACTGCACCACATCTGCGCGACTTTTGCCTGCCACGGCTCGGTACGGGCAGGGCGCAAGCTGAATTTTGACGAGATGAACCGTTTGCTGCGCGATATGGAACGAACCGACCATTCCGGCCAATGCAATCATGGCCGCCCGACCTATATCGAATTGAAACTCAAAGATATTGAAAAACTTTTTAACCGCCGCTGATTTTAGGGGAAAATTTATGAAATCAACTTTTTTTGTTATTTGCCTGCTGGCCGCATCGCCGGTTTTTGCCGCAGCCCCGAGCAACATCAGCCGTCAGGATATTGCCGTTTCAGCCGACAGGGAAGATATTTCCGAGTTCAATCAAATGGACACCAACAAAGACAACCGCATTTCCAAAGACGAATATTTGGCAGCCTTGAAATCCGAGGGCATGTCTCAGGAACAAATTGACAAAAGTATGAAAGCTTTTGATCAGATTGACCTCAATTCAGACGGCTATATCTCGCTGAGCGAATATCGCAAATTTATGAATTTTGCGATTGAAACTATCAATAAGGCGATGAAAGCCATGCAAAACAACACCCCGATGACAAAATAAAGGGCTGTTCTTTCTTCACATATTGTCACGCCAGCAGCATACGTCATTCTGAGGCTTATTGTCATGTTGAGCGTAATCGAAACATCTCAGCCTTATAGCCTTTCAGCCGCTGTCGTCATTTTGAGGCTTTGTCGAAGAATCCAGTCAAACTATATAGCTACTTTCTTCCGGTTCCTCATGCGAATATTGACCTTAACAGACTGGCGCTGTTATCCTGCGGAACGGTCAATAAAAATCAGAATGACGCTTCTGTGTATCGTCGCTGCGCGTGACGCTAAAATTTAATTGCAAATTAAGTTTTCTTGGTTACAATCAACCTCGCAGCTCATTCGTGAGCTGTGGTGTCTCA
>URWU01000217.1 GCA_900551585.1 uncultured Alphaproteobacteria bacterium
ACAAATCAACACGATCCCCAAGCCTGACCAAACAGCATAAGCAACCCCGACCGGAATTTGCTGCAAAGACAAACTCAAAAAGTAAAAAGCCAGCCCATAACCGCAGATAACCGCCAAACTCGGCAGCAAAACCGTAAAACCGTTAGCCGCTTTCAAAAAAGAGGTTGCAAAAACTTCGGAAACAATCGCCGCAACTAAAAACAAATAGGTCATAAAATCACCCGCTGAAAAAAAATTAAACAACACCTACAATTTAGCGCTTAAAATTTCACTTGTCACGCAGCTAAATTTACAATAAGTTAAAAAAAATTATCACTCAGACTGAAAGTTCCGTTATGCAGTTATCCGTTTACCTGATTACTAAAAATGAAGAAGCCCGTCTGGCCAAAACTTTGTCTCAGGCTGCCAAAGTGGCCGATGAAATCCTCATTGTTGACAGCGGGTCAACAGATAACACACTTGCCATTGCCAAAGAGTTTGGCGCCAAAACGCTCCACCACGACTGGTTCAGTTACTGTGACCAAAAATACTTTGCCGAACAGCAATGCACCCATGACTGGGTCTTAATGTTAGACGCCGATGAAGTTTTATCAGACGAACTGGTCAACGAAATAAACCAGCTCAAAGCCTCTCATCCGCCTTATAATGCCTATAAGCTCAAAATAGTCAATATGTTCCCGCAGGACGAAAAACCGCGCCGTTTTGCCCATACTTTTACGCCGGTTCGCCTTTATAACCGCAAATTTGCTTCAATGCCCAAAGATTTATACAATAAAGACCGCGTCAAAGTGACCGAGGGCGAAAAAATCGGCAGACTTAAAAACCATATTCATCATTTTTGCATTCTGACTTTGGAACAGGCTACAAAGAAATATAATATTCACAGTTCTGAACTGGTTAAAACACTTGCCGCCGAAAAGCGCAAAGTTTCAAAACTGCGCATTTTTACCGAATTTCCGCGCCAGTTTCTGCATTATTATTTTGGCAAAAGATATTTTCTGCTCGGTACTCAGGGCTATATTCAGGCTTTGGTTCTGGCCAATTTCCGTTTTTTGAAAATCGCTAAATATTACGAATTTACCGAACTGAATAAAAAAGATAAAAATTAAAAATCTTCCGGCACCATCTCTTCGCCCGGCAGCTCAATCGGCATATCCATTTCCACCAAAGTTGCCGAATAAATTGCTGCAACAAACCAAATGACAGCACCGATTCGTAAAGCCCAAATCAACTTGCGGCTGCCGCTGAAACGCTGACCCGAACGTGATTTATTCACAAACAATAATTCGCCAAAAGCCCACAACGCCGTGATAATAAGGGGAATAAACAAAAACAGCGGCGACAGCAGGGTCAAAAAGAGCTGTACCAATCCGCGCACGGCATAACCGGCGTAGAAGTTATGCAGACCGATTGTCCCTAAAAACCAGGCCAGAAGAATATAAACTACGCCGCTTTTCGGATTAGACCGCTGCCCGCTCTCGCGCAGCGCTTTAGCAAACAGTGCGCGTTTCTGTTCCTCAAACTCAGCCCCGCTGATGATACCCTTATCACGCAGTTCCGCCAATTTTTCAAGATTAACCAAATTATCCATCTTGCACCTCCGGTTTTCTCTTATCTATATAAGCATAATTTTTTTAAGATAACATAAAAAAACACTCCCAAGAAAAAACTGAGAGTGTTTTATATTTTGATAAAAACGGATATGTAAGGAAAATAATAAGAATTCAGGACATCGGCGAGCGGCGTGTACAAAAAGTACATAACCGAGCCGACGTCCTTAATTCTGTATTAGTTGCCTACAGAGCAGTTTTTAGAATCCCATGCCGGGCATTCCGCCGCCCATTCCGCCGGGAGCACCTGCACCGCAATGGCATTCTTTCTGCGGAGCTTCGGTAATCATTGCTTCGGTGGTAATCAGCAGGCTGCCGACAGAAGCGGCATCTTGCAAAGCAGTACGAACAACTTCGGTCGGGTCAATAATACCGGCTTTAATCATGTTGGTATATTCACCGGTCTGAGCATTATAACCAAAATTGACATCTTCCTGCTCAAGCAGTTTTCCGGCAACAACGGCACCGTCGACACCGGCATTCTCAGAAATCTGACGAATGGGAGCCTGAGTGGCTTTGCGGATAATATCAATACCGACCTTTTGATCCTGATTGGCAGGAGTCAGGCTGTCTAATGCTTTAGCGGCATACAACAAGGCAACACCGCCGCCGGCAACAACACCTTCTTTAACGGCAGCACGAGTCGCGTGCAAAGCATCGTCAATGCGGTCTTTGCGCTCTTTAACTTCAACTTCGGAAGCACCGCCGACACGCAGAACGGCAACACCGCCGGACAATTTTGCCAGACGCTCCTGCAATTTTTCGCGGTCATAATCCGAAGTGGTTTCTTCGATTTGTTTGCGAATGGAAGCAGCGCGAGCCTGAATCAAGTCTTTCTCGCCATTGCCGTCAATAATTGTTGTATCATCTTTGTTGATTTCAACACGTTTTGCCGTGCCGAGCATATCCAAAGTAACATTCTCAATTTTCATACCGAGTTCTTCGGAAATAACCTGACCGCCGGTCAAAATGGCGATATCTTCGAGCATGGCTTTACGACGGTCGCCAAAGCCGGGGGCTTTAACGGCACAAACCTTCAAACCGCCGCGGATACGGTTAACAACCAAAGTAGCCAAAGCTTCACCTTCAATATCTTCGGCAACAATCAGCAAAGCGCGGCCTGATTGAACAACGGCTTCCAAAATCGGAATCAGCGGCTGCAGATTAGAAATCTTTTGATCATAAAGCATGATATAAGGATTTTCAAATTCGCAGCTCATTTTCTCCGGATTAGTTACAAAATCTGTCTCTTATACACATCTGACGCTGCCGACGACTA
>URWU01000218.1 GCA_900551585.1 uncultured Alphaproteobacteria bacterium
CTCGTGGGCTCGGAGATGTGTATAAGAGACAGTCTTAAAATCGAGCTCACCAACTATCCGCTCCGAACAGGCTCCCATTGGTCGCCACTCCAACAGACAGTAAAAGCCATAAAAAAAATCCCTTCCTTGCGAAGGGATTTTTTTTATGGCTCCGGCTGCCTGATTCGAACAGGCGACCAATCGGTTAACAGCCGATTGCTCTACCGCTGAGCTAAGCCGGAATAAGTCTTTTGGAGGCCGGTACCGGAATTGAACCGATATAAAAGGATTTGCAGTCCTCTGCATAAGCCATTCTGCCAACCGGCCAATGTTTAGTACCGTAACTCACTCGGTGTCTCTATATATACAAATTTTTTTTGCTGCGTCAATAACTTTTTTTAATTTTTTTTACAGTTATGCAAAATAGTGCAAAAAAGGGCTTTTTTTATGCTTATTATCATATATCATAACAGCAATTTGTTTTTAATTTGAGGAGACAATTATGGAAAAAATTGCAATCGGCTCGGATCATGGCGGCTTTGAACTTAAGCAACAGCTGATTAATCATTATAAAAATCAAGGCGTTAATTTTATCGACCTCGGAACTCACTCTTCCGACTCCTGTGATTATCCCGATATTGCCGATAAAATGGCCGAATCTGTGCTTTCAAAGCAAGTTGATTTGGGAATCCTGATTTGCGGTACAGGAATCGGCATCTCTATTGCCGCAAACCGCCATAAGGGAATCCGTGCCGCAATTTTATATGATGATTTTACGGCGGAGGTGGCTCGGGCCCATAATAATGCCAATATCATTGCTTTCGGCGGTCGCACGATGAGCTTTGAAGATGTTGTGAAAAGAATTGATATCTTCTTGCGCGCCCAATATGAAGGTGGTAGACATCAAAGACGTTTAGACAAGATGGATTTATGTTAGGGGAAAAGCTGTGGCTGATAAAAATATGCAAAGTGTCGGCGAGTTTGTAAAAATTATGAATAACGTTGCCGCTGTTTTACAAAAACTTGTTGTGGCGGTTTTCAAATTTATTCCGAAACTGATTAAAAAAATTTTGGAAACAAAATAAGGCAGGGAGAAGATAATGGATTTTACCGAAGAGTTGAAAAAAGAAGATAAAGAAGTTTTTGACGCGATTCAGCTGGAACTTGACCGCCAGCAGAATCAGATTGAGCTGATTGCCTCTGAAAATATTGTTTCCAAAGCCGTTTTGGAAGCTCAGGGTTCTATCCTTACCAATAAATATGCCGAGGGTTATTCCGGCCGCCGTTATTACGGAGGCTGCGAGTTTATTGACGTGGTTGAGAATCTGGCTATTGAACGTGCGAAAAAGTTGTTTAATGCCGAATTTGCCAATGTGCAGCCGCATTCCGGTTCGCAGGCTAACACGGCTGTGTATGTTGCGCTTTTGCAGCCGCATGATACGATTATGGGCATGTCTCTTGATGCCGGCGGCCATTTGACGCATGGTTCCAAAGTTTCTGTGTCCGGAAAATGGCTCAATGCCGTTCCTTACGGGGTTCGTAAGGATGATGCCATTATTGATTATGACGAGGTTGAGCGTCTGGCTTTGGAAAATAAGCCCAAGCTGATTATTGCCGGCGGTTCGGCTTATCCGCGCCAGATAGATTTTGCCCGTTTCCGCGCAATTTGTGACAAAGTTGGGGCTTATCTGATGGTTGATATGGCTCATTTTGCCGGATTGGTTGCCGGCGGGGTTCATCCTAATCCGCTGCAATGGGCAGATGTGGTCACAACCACCACTCACAAAACCCTGCGCGGTCCGCGCGGCGGCATGATTTTGACGAATAATCCCGAGATTGCCAAAAAAATTGACTCGGCGATTTTCCCCGGTACTCAGGGCGGTCCGTTAATGCATGTGATTGCCGGAAAAGCCGTTTGTTTCAAAGAAGATTTAACGCCCGAATTTAAGGAATATGCCGCTCAAGTGGTTAAAAATGCTAAAGCCATGGGCGAAGTTCTCAAGGCCAGAGGACTCGATTTAGTTTCCGGCGGTACCGACACCCATTTATTGTTGGTTGACCTGCGTCCGAAAAAACTGACCGGCAATGTTGTGGCTCAGGCTTTGGAAGATGCGCATATGACCTGCAACAAAAATGCTATTCCGTTCGATCCGGAAAAACCGAAAGTAACTTCGGGAATCCGCGTCGGAACTCCGGCCGGCACCACCCGCGGTTTCAAAGAAAAAGAATTTGAACAAGTTGCCAACTGGATTGCCGATGTAATGGACTCTCTTGCCGACGGAACTTCTGAAAAAGTCATTCCCGAAATAAAGGAGAAGGTTGTTGAGTTGTGTAAACAATTTCCCATCTATTAAAAAATTTATTTAGCGGGTATTTAGAGCGGTTTTACGCCGTCATAGAAAATTCATGTACTAATGTATTTTCTTCGCAGCTAGAAATCACTCTATATCCCTTGCTCTCTCAATTTTTGTGAGATGCCTCATATATCAAATTTTTGCTGATAACTAAAAACTCCCGTTTGAAAAAGCGGGAGTTTTTTTGAGCTATTGCTGATTTTGCAATCGTTTTTGAAGTTCCTGATTAACCAGTTCATTATAAATATCATTACCAAAAGTCTGCGGCTTTTTCTTAGGCTTGCCGATGTTTTGACCTTCCTGCTGAATTGTTTTTGCAGCAGTTTTATTTTTGGCTGATTTTTTCTGTTTCTGCGTTTTGCGGTCAAGGTTATTGACAGCCATATCGTAAAGGACTTCTTTACTTTCCATATCGTGGATAATATCCGGTTTATGGATATTGGGAATAAAAGCAATATCGGATAAAATGCAATAACGTTGATATTTGCTGATTTCAATATCCGGGCGGGTATGGTCTTTATTCTGCTCATACAAATCTTGACAGTTTTTCTTAAA
>URWU01000219.1 GCA_900551585.1 uncultured Alphaproteobacteria bacterium
AATAAGCCGAGCCGTTTGTACATATACGGTTTTCGAACATCCGCCCGCCTTAATTTATTAAAGCGGGTTTTTTCTTTCTTTTCACAAATTCGCCGCGCAGAAAATAAAAATCTTTCTCTTTTATTTAGATTTGATAATGTATATTTACATTTAGAAATAAATTTTCTCGGGAAAGACTGATGATTAGTGATGAATATAAAACGGAAGAGGCGCTGGGGCTGATCTTGTTTAATCAGCTCAAATTCGGCAATATGGTTTTGGAAAAAGGGCACCGTTTGCAGGAAGAAGACATCGTCCAGCTCAAAAAATAC
This sequence comes from uncultured Alphaproteobacteria bacterium, assembly GCA_900551585.1. Taxonomy (GTDB): domain Bacteria; phylum Pseudomonadota; class Alphaproteobacteria; order RF32; family CAG-239; genus CAJLXD01. The sequence goes on from URWU01000219.1 coordinate 312, forward strand.
GGCGTCAAGCGCATTTTTGCCGCGCAGATGGAAGATAACGACATCAGCTTTCAAACAGCTCTGGGTGTCATTGCCGCCAAACTCTGCGGCAAAAATACTGCTTATAGTGTCGGCAAAGACGGAATCTGCCGCATTATCTCAACCATTGCCGGCGTTTTTATGGTAAATGACGAGCGTGTCGCCAAGTTCAACCGTTTAGACCGCAGCGTCATTTTAAATGTTGTCAAACCATACAGCTTTACACAGCCGAACGAGATTATTGCCGAACTGGAACTCACTCTGCCGATTATCCCGCAGGAAAGAGTCGATGAACTGTTGTTCAAACTTTCCGGCAATTTGGATATGTTGTCGGTTCATGACATCAGCTCGCAAAAAGCCGGGCTCATTTACAGCCGTTTCAGCAATTCGGCAGATGAAACCAAACATTTTACCAATGTTGTCAAAAAACTGGTCAAAGATTTTCCGCATATGAATATGGACTTTGTTCATGAATACGAGAGCGACCACGCCGCGGAAGAGCTGGCCAATACCCTGCAGCGCGCTTTGAAAGACGATATTGACATTTTATTCATCCTCGCCGGTCAGCAGGGAACAGGAGATAATGATATTGTCCTGCGCGCCTTAAACAGCTTTGTAGATGAAATTATCAGTCCGTCGTTTCCTCAGGTCGGCGCCAGCGATTTGATAATTGCCGTCAAGCGCCGTAAAAAGATTATCGTCGTGCCTTATAACTATGACAAATCAGACAGCGCTTATGCCGTCCGCTATATGAAACAGGCAATCGTTGCTGACAAACTCAATACCTTTGATTTTGCCCGCCCGCAGAATTACCTGCTGCCGGAGGGCGAAATTCTGGCCGAAAAAACACAGGCCAATCTCATTTCTTCCGCCAACCCGGAACTGGGCGCCAAAGATGCCCGCATTGCCGCGATTGTGCTTGCCGCAGGCGTCGGCGTGCGTGCCGGCCGCAACAAGCTTTTGAGCGATATTAACGGCGAGCCGTTGTTTTTGAAAGCCTTGGAAGCAGCCGTCAAATCAAAAGCCTCTCCGGTTTTCTTAATCACCGGACATCAGGCGGAGATAATGGAAGAATATGTCGAAGATATTGATGTTAATGTGCTTTATAATTCAGCTTACCGCTCCGGCGTGAGAACATCAATTGCGCTGGGCGTCAAATCGGTACCAAGCTTTTGTGACGGCGTCATGATTATTCCGGCCGATATGCCGAACCTGACACCGGAACATTTGAATGCGCTGATAAAAGCTTTCAAAAAAGGCGACGGGCGACAGCTGATTGTCTCTGAGTTTAACTCGGTACGCCGCAATCCGCTGATTTGGGGCAAAGATTTGTTCGACTATGCCGATATTGTTCCCGAAAACGCCGACTTGCGCCCGATTTTTATGGAACACGCGGATTATACCAAAACCGTTGCTTTCAAAAATGAAGCGGAACAAGCCGATATCAACTATCCCAGCGATATTGAAACCCTGATTAAACGCGGCGCTTAATCAGGGCCTCCGCTTCAGATTAGCCGCCGCTTGCTATTATTTATCTCTGCATGAATGGGGGGGGGCTGTTCGGCACAAACAATCAAGCCTGCTGTTATCAGCAGGCTTGATTGTTTTTTATTAAACCAACTCGTCAATTTCTTCCACGATTTCGTTTTTCTCGTAAAAATGTTTCAAATAGGGGTGTCCGTTACGCTCATTGCGTTCTTCTTTGATAATTGACTGATTGCTGTCATAAACGCCGATTTTATGCGAAGCGCTTAATTCCGGATTTAACGGCAGATTGTCATAAACGCCGCTGGCTGCCAAAGCCTCAATAGCACTGGCAACATAAGTCGGAGAAGCCGAAATGTCAGCTTTTTCTTCTTTGCGTTCTTTAGGGGTAAAAGATTGTCCCGAGTCGTTGTGGTGATTTTTGGAATCATCATTGATTGACACATTGTTTGTCGTGTCAATATTTTCCACAAAAGATTCCCCTTGACCGCCCAGAGCATAGCTCCTTTCGGTTCTTCGGGTTGGGGAGGGTGAGCCTGATACTTTTCTAGTAGACGTTATACTCATTGCGATTCTCCAATGGCATTGTTATAAGTAATATATAGCACGTCTTTTTTATAAAATCTATAATTATTTGATTTTATTGTATAAGTTTCACAAAAAAGACACAAAATGATGAGATTTTGTGTCTTTTACTAATTTGAGATATAAAACCAAAAATTTTTTATTCTTTGTCTTCTTTTTTCTCTTTGGCTTTGGCTTCTAATTCAGCCTTTTTTTCTTTGGCCTTTTCAGCAACGATTTTGCCTTTCTCCTGCAGAAAAGCTTTGACTTTCGGCAAATCACCGGCATAAAAGATTGCCGCGACGACCAATATGATTAAAATCCATTCAAACATTAGTTTTCTCCTTGTTCTTTAACTTCTTTCATTTTATGCAAAATTTCAGTCGCGTCATAATTATCGTCATATTTTTCAATTTTACCTATGACTTGCTGATAATCTGAAACCATTTTTTCACACTCGTAGTTTCTCACACCATTCTTAAGAATATTTTTTATT
>URWU01000220.1 GCA_900551585.1 uncultured Alphaproteobacteria bacterium
CGTCTCGTGGGCTCGGAGATGTGTATAAGAGACAGATTTACGGCTGCGAACTGTTCCTCAATTTCCGCTACAGCAACTGGCTCGACTTCGGTTATATGGTAAAAATCCCGATTTTTGTGGGTTTATGCTTTTTGGGTGTTGCAACTTTTGCCATAGCGGCTAAACTGACAGGAGCAATGGATATTTCCGATATATTATGCATGATGTTAAAAAAGAGCAAAAAGAATGCCCGGATTTGATTTGAAGAAATTCATAGAACAAACATCTTCCCGATTAAAATCTCTTAATTGGTCAAAAATCCGTTTGCCCAAATTTCAACCTTTTTTCAGCGCACTGCTGTCTTTTCTGAGCTCTTGGTGGCATGTGCTTCTGCTCTCTTTTCTGGTCTTTATTTTCTTGTATTATCCACTCGGCGGCTGGCTCGTTCACAAAATTGACAAGACTACGGATTATGAAATCAACACTAAAAACCCGCAGCAGTCTGCCGCTGTGGAAATGGCTTCTTTCCTAATTAACCGCGAAGTTAACGAAAAGATGTGGACGCCTAACCTGCCGTTCTTTTTCCCGTCTTACTTTCTTGACAACATGCCCAACTTCCAGCTCGGTATGATGAAAGCTGTATCAACCGTCACCTCGGCCATGAGCAGACGTCTGGATTCCCCGATTGTCGGCGGCGAAGAAGAGGCTCACCTTAAAACCGCAGCTCAGCTGTTAAAATATGACGGCCATATCTGGATGTTTTCGCCGACCAACAGTTTCACGCCAGTTCCGTCAGCCCACAGTCAATATCGCAAAGCCCGCAAGCAGCTGATAAAGTTTAACCAGAATCTCAATTCCGGACATTTGCCTTTTTATCGCAATCCGGCCGATTTGGCTTACTTCCTGACCCGTATTAATAAAGACCTGTCGAAATCAGTTGAGAACATTGATGCCCAGGTGCGTGAAGAAAGCACTTCCTGGACCGATTTCAAAGCCGACAATGTCTTTTATTATAATCAGGGCAAAGCCTATGCTTATTATCTGCTGTTAAAAGCTCTGGGTAATGATTATAAAGATGTTTTGGTTGATAAAAACGCATACATCTTATGGACACGCAGCCTCAAAGCTTTGGAAGACGGCGCCGTACTGGATTCGCTTTTCATTCGCAATGCCGAATTAAACAGCCTTGCCGCTCCCAACCATTTACAATATCTGGCCTATTATCTGGTTAAAGCCAAAGACATCAATCAGGACATTATCCAAGCCCTGCTTGACAACAGCAAAAAGAATTAAGGAATAAACAATGCTGATTGAAACACAAATAACCGCAGACCCCGAGGTCATCAACTTTTTTCCGCCGGTCAAGCTTCTGGCTTCCGGCCGCGCCGAATTTGTCGACGCCAAATCCTTGCGCAAATCACCTCTGGCCGAAGCTCTTTTTGATATCGGCGGCATAAAATCTATTTTCATGACCGAAGAGCTCATCTCCGTCACCAAAGAAACCTCCGCTTCCTGGGAAGACTTAAAACCGCAGATTTTAGCCGAGATTATGGATCATATTTCCTTAGGCGAGCAAACGGTGATTGAACCTCAGACGCCGGCCGAAACCGAGACCGAGGATATCATCGGGCAGATTATCGGCCTTCTCAATGCCCGTATCCGGCCGGCTGTCCGCCAAGACGGCGGCGACATCATCTTCAAAGGCTTTGATAACGGTATTGTCTATGTGGAGATGAAAGGAAATTGTGTTGGTTGCCCTTATGCTCTGGTTACCTTGAAAGAGGGGGTTGAAAAAGTTCTCAAGACTTATATTCCCCAAGTCAAAGAAGTCAGAAACTTTGAAAAAGAAAAGGAGAACGGCAATAGTTAAATATCTTACCTCTGTTTTGATGCTTTTTGCGGCTTTCCTGAACTTCTCTTCCGATGTTTCAGCTGAATCGTTATCAGCTCATCAAAAACAAGGTATGTATATTGACGACATTACTGTCGCCGAACTCCAAAAACTTTACCAAGACAACGGTTACGTTCATTTCATTCCGCGCGACAGCTGGGAAGTGCCTGCTATCTTCCTCAAGAAACTGCCGAGCGATTTTGCCTCGGTCACCGATGACAATCTCCGCAATCAGCTTTATATTCAGATTCTTTCACCGCTGGCTCTCAAGGTTAATGAAGAGATTTTGCAGGAACGCGCCGAACTGGAAAAGCTCTCCGAAAAATTTGAGAAAACTCACGAGCTGAACAAAACCGAAGAAGCCTGGCTCGAACTCACGGCCGAAAAATATAATGTTTTCACCCGTTTCAAGGGTTATCGCCGCTATAAGCTGCTGATAAGCAAATTGTTCAACAAGATTGATATCCTGCCGCCGTCGGTCATGATTGCCGCTTCCGGAATTGAAACCGACTGGGGAAAATCGCGCCTTACTAAAGACGGCAATTCGCTCTACAAAGAAGTCGTCTGGTATTCCGATGAAGGATTAATCCCCGATGATGAAACAGAAGACCGTTCATATCGCATTAAAAAATTTCCGTCTCTTTACGAGTCGATGAAATCCTTTGCCTTAAAAATCAACTCCGGCATCAATTATGAAGACGCCCGCAGCCTGCGTTATGAACAGCGCCGCCGCGGCAAAATTATTGACGGACGGTCAATGGCCTCGTCTTTTTTACTCTTATCGCCGCAGAAAAATTTCATCGGATTGCTTGATTATACAATTACTTTTTACGAACTCGTAAATGTAGATGCCTCAAAACTCATATACAAACTGCCGCTGATACCAAAGCAGCCGGGAGCTTTTGTAACAAAAACTTAATTGTACCAATTGACAAAAAAATAATATAATATATCTTCTGTCTCTTATACACATCTGACGCTGCCGACGACTAG
>URWU01000221.1 GCA_900551585.1 uncultured Alphaproteobacteria bacterium
TCTCTTTAGAGGGCTGAAACCATGAATGAATGTCCCAAGCACCGTTTATTTTAAATCCGCCGGCTAATTTGATGTGAACATCATCAATTCCGACACTTTCTAAAAATTCTATTACCCTTTTTTCAGCGGCTTTCTGATATTTCAATTGTATTTTAGATGGTGCATGAGATAATGAAGTGCTGCGGATAGTATAATAACGAATTGCTTTAGGTGTAAAAGAAACATGGTTTGCATGATAAGCATATTTGCATCTGATAAGAATATCTTCCCAATGCCTTTCTGTAACTGAAGAATTCCATATATCATTTTCGACAATCATTTTACGTAAAACTAATGCCGGATAAAAATAAAACAACGCGCCGATTTTTCCTGCAAACGGATAAAATGTAAACTCGCCGTTGTCACAATACATATAATTTTTTTGTGTCGCCAGCATTCTGGCACAGATAACTTCACTTTTGGTCTCTTGATATTTCTTTATCAAATTTTCAAAATAGAACATATCAATTGTATCATCAGGAGACATCGTGGCGCAGAAATCGCCGGTTGCAACGGCATATCCTCTGGCAAGAGTTTTACCAACACCCAAATTCTCTTTGTTTTCCAGAATTTTAATACGCTTATCCTGTTTTGCATAATAGCGGGCAATTTCCAATGAAGCATCGGTAGAAGCATCATTGACAATAATAATTTCCAGATTGGTATAACTTTGTGAAAGAATACTGTGGAAAAAATCTCGGATATATGCTGAAACATTATATGTTGGAACAATAACGCTGATTAAACCGTTGTTTGTCAGATTTTTGAAGAATATGTTTTCAGAGGAGAATGTATGTTCATTGTGAACTTCAAGACGGTTTAATTTATATTGATTATCTTTCGAGCCCTGCAGAACTGAGACAGCCCCGTTAAATCTTTCAGAGATAAGATGTATTTTATCTGAAGGTAAATGGCCGTAAGGATATGCAAACCAATTAAAACCATTCGGCTGTAAGGCTTTTAATTCAGTAGGAATCGTTATTTCTTCAATAATTTCTTTTTCAGTCATATGACAGCCAAAGGACCGATGCGTTTTTGTATGCCATTCCATAGACGCACCATTATCAGCCATTTCTTGCAGTTGTTCAAATGTTGCAAATGTGGTTAAAGGCTCTACGGTATCAAAGGAATTATCCTTTCCTATAAAATCAGAAGTGATGAACAGGTGATAAGGATATCCCAGCTTTTTTAAAATGGGAAAAGCAAAAGTATAAACATTTTCATATACACCGTCAAAAGTAATGACGATATGATTAGGGTTGAATGGATCATAATCATCCAAACTAACAACTTGTTTGTCTGATAATTCGGCCATTTGTCTTTCGAAATCTTGAACTGATACCCAAAATCTTGTTTTTGCTTCCTTGTCAACTTTATGATACATCAAAATCATGATAATAAATCCTTTCTATTACTTGTTTCCTCATAAATAACTGCTCTCAAGTCATGAATAAATCTAGAGATATTATGTGTTTCTTTAATATATTGAATTGCTTTGCCTGCAGTCTCTAAGCGAAAATCTTCATCATTCATCAATTGTCTGATTGCATCGATATAAACGCTTAGTTTATCAAATCCGTCTCCCAGAACCTCACCGACATAGATTCCGAATTTTGAGGTGAGATCTTCCGGATTCCTATTACTGACAAGGAGAGTGCCAAAAGACAAAGCTTCGAGAAAAGAGATGGGCAGCGCTTCATGAATGGAAGTATTTACCATTATTTTGGCTTCCTTAAGGTATTGTTCTTTTTCTGTGCCGTCAACATGTCCGGTGAAATGCAGATTGGGAATATTTTGATATTTTTTCATAATTGCCGAGTTCTTATCTTTTTCACGAAAAGACTGTCCTAACATATAAAAATTATATTCAGGCATTTGTTTGGCAATTTCACAAAAAAGCCAGCCTCTTTTAACGGATTCGATACGTCCGAGAAAAATGATGTTATTTTTTTTCGGATAAGCCGTCACATCAAAATTATTATTGATTTCGACAGGATTAGGGAGATATTGTATTGAAACATCTTTGTCTAACCGATACAAATCTTTGGCTTTAGGATTTAAAAAATATCCTTGAGATAAAAAGGTAACACGTTTTTGTTCATACCAGTCATGTACCAAATCGTAAATTTCCTGATTGTAATAGCAGCTTTCGGGAAATAATTTTACGGTATTAATTTCATCCCATTCATATTGAGGTCTCGGATCTTGTATCCATAAAATCAGTTTTTTATCAGGATTTGTTTCGTGCCGTAAAACAAAATCGGAAGTCAGTTCAATGGAAAGATAGATGTCGTAATTTTGTTTTTTGAGCCATCGTTGTGCCATATATTTATTGCGTGGCAGACGGTATAAATCCACGTTATCTTCATGAAAATGCTGAGCCCAAAACTTCCTTTTGCCTTTGCCGAGCAGAACATCAATTTGAATATCTTCATTGGGAATATATTTGGCAATATACTTTCTGGCCAGAAAACCATATCCGCCGAATGCCGTTTTTGCACCGCCGAAAAATTCGTCAATCAATAAGCCGACTTTGATTTTTTTAGCCTGTATTTCATTATTAAGCTTTGCATATTTTAACCAAAGAAAAGCCAGTTTATTTCTACAATCTTTATGCCATGGTTTTCTTTTGCCGGTATAATGAATAACAACAGCTTTTTTGCTTTTCCTTTTTTCGCGTTTAACATTCTCAGCCGTGAAATTATAAATAGTATCAAGTTCCTTAAGGTGGCCTTTGAAAGTGATATTAATAATATCTCTGTCTCTTATACACATCTGACGCTGCCGACGACTAGTCGAGTGTAGCTCTCGGTGGTCGCCG
>URWU01000222.1 GCA_900551585.1 uncultured Alphaproteobacteria bacterium
TTGATTTGCCAATGATGTACGTTGTTTCATATTTTTAGCTCCTGTTTTGGTTTTGCCCCCAATGGCGGGTGACAAGTGTTAAAACAAAACCGCCCGGGAAAAATTCCAAGGCGGTGGAGCTCAAAAACTGTCATAACACAGTCATGGTTATTCGACATATAAATACGCTTATTTCCCAATACTCCACCTAAAGATGGAACTATTGTTATGAAGATGTTTTTCAGACACCACAGCTCACGAATGAACTGCGAGACTGATTGTAGCCAGGAAAACTTAATTTGCAATTAAAAAAACAGTCATACCAGAGGGACAATATATGCGGGAGTGTCATCCTGAGTTCAGAGAAATCTTGTCAATGCCTTGCATTGACGCAGGAATGTCATCCTCGGAGCGAGCAGAGCGTAAGCGAATGGGAGACCCGGGGACCTAGACCGTGCCGGAGGACAACAGCGCCAGTCTGTTGAGGTCAATATTCGCGTGAGGAACCGGAAGAATAAGGCTAGATGATTTGACTGGATTTTTCGGCAAAGCCTCAAAATGACGTGTGCGGCTGAAAGGCTATAAGGCTGAGACCCTTCGACAAGCTCAGGGTGACAAATTTCTGGGCGAGCAACGCGAGCGGTACGTCATTTAAACTGATGCGATCAAACACGCTGTGTTTGCCTGCTTTAAATTGGGAGAAGGGGAGATTATATAACTGATAATTAGAACCTTTGTAGATAGAGAAAAGCTTTGAAAAAACTTTTAATTTTGTTGTGTCTGCTGCTGAGCAGCTGTGTGGCGGTAGAGCAGGATGTTGCGAAAGACATTGTCAATTCGCATAAAAAAACGATTTCGCGATGTGAAATCAGCGGTTTTAACTATGCCGGAACAGACGCTTATGTGACAAAAAAGCCGATTTTGAAAGTTTTGATGGTTCACGGTGTCGGACTGCACCATCCGGGATATTCAAGGCGTCTGCAAGAAAATCTTGCCAATAACATCGGCTTGGACGTTATGTCGAGACTGCCGAAGAATATTACTTTGTTAGATCCGAAAGATCACAAAACCCATATCGGCAATTTGCAGATTACTTATTGGCAGAACTTGGACGCAAGTAAGCAAATGCTGTTTTATGAACTGACCTGGTCGGAAATTACCACCCCGGATAAACAGATTATTGCTTTTGATACGACGGAACAATATTCAAAATTCCGTGTGCCGTTTAATAATATGATGAAAAAGTTTTTAGATAATACGCTGCCTGATCCGCTGATTTATCTGGTTGATAAAAATAATCTGATTTTAGATTCTGCCAACCAGTCAATTTGCTGGCTGCTTAAGACAAATTGGCAGAATATTCCGAATAATCAGGCTCAGGTCTGCAATCTGGATTTATATGACGGTATTGAGAGATTCACTTCTGATAATGTGCTGTTTGTCACACACTCATTGGGCAGCAAAATTTTAATGGACAGCATTACCCGGAATGCAGAGGCGGTTTCGGCGGCGGAAAAACAACCGCAGACTTTGAGGCAAAAACAGCTGACGGAAAAGCTGAAAAACAAAGAAATAACCGTCTTCATGCTGGCTAATCAGCTGCCGATTTTGCAAATCGGACACCCTTTGCCGCAGGTGCATAATCAGATTAGAAATTATTGCCGCGTCAATGGCGACAAATACAACCGCCGTATTTTCAAACATGTTAATATTGTGGCCTTCAGCGACCCGAATGACATTTTGAGCTATGCGATACCGCAGCCTTTTGTTGATAAATATATCGATTCGCGGATTTGCCCGCTGGTGACGAATGTGTCGGTAAATGTTGCGCCTGAGATTTCGGCTTTCGGTATCGGGATAGTCAATCCGGTAGCGGCGCATACGGATTATGATAACAATGCCGAAGTAATTAATCTGATGACGCGCGGAACCGATGATTTCACTGCTGATGACGCACTAAACCAAAGATGCCATTATGTCCGCCTGAAAAATGACAACGGCATGAAGTGATAATCTATTCCGGCTTGTAGGTCAGATAATAGTCAATATTTTGGTCGATGACGGAGATATCCTTAACGGCTTTGCAAGACGGGTCAGCCTCATATTCCTTTATCCAGTCGACGGCGTCTTCAAGCTTTTCAACAATCAAATCGGCTGTGGCGGCTAAAAAAGGGTGAATCCAATCAGCGACAAATCCGGTTTTAAGGTCAAGGTTCTGAATCCGGTGCGGCGCATTTTTTGGCAAAACGGCAACAACGGGTTTGGCAAAATATTTGGCAATCAAAATTTCCTGAGCTGTGCCGACCCCGAGTTTTTCATCTGCTTTCACAATGATAATATCGCTGCTTTTAATCAAATGGCAGTCATGTCCGAACCAAAATTTTTCGTTGCTTTCGGGGCAAATGACTTCTGAGAGACAATAGGTTGGGTCATGCATTTCCACATGAGTAAAATACTGGCGCAGGCAGGCCGCATAATCTTCACGCCAATTGCGGTTCTGTTTCAGGTCGTCGCCTTTGGGAATTGTGCCTGACATATAAAAATTCATCAATTGGTCTCCTTGGCGTTTAAGATATTTTCTATGCAAGGATAATGAGTGAGTCGGGGGATAAAGTCAATATTGAAAAATTATTTGCGCCGGTATAAGATGAGCCGGAATAAATCGGAGGAGAAATCATGGAAACCAAAACCAATGTCATGCGTATCTTAGAGGCTCATAAGGCGGTTTATAAAAGTTATTCTTATATCGGCACCGGCGCTTTGAGCGGAGCCGAAGTTGCCGCCGCTTTGGGGCAAAATCCGGATCAGGTGTTCAAGCTGTCTCTTATACACATCTGACGCT
>URWU01000223.1 GCA_900551585.1 uncultured Alphaproteobacteria bacterium
ACGAGATGTAGCTCCGTCTCGTGGGCTCGGAGATGTGTATAAGAGACAGGTTATCATTTTATGTGATCATAAAATCTGGACTTTTGCGCAGGGAGAAATTTCAAGGCTGCCGCGGCGAGGCGAAATCATGTCTGTCGAGGGAGAATTGATTCCCAGTAAAGTTCTGGTTGCCGGCGTTGTTGTTTTATCCCGAACGGCTGAAGACATCAAAAAACTGGCAAATGAACGGATTAAACAGCTTAACCGTGAAGCTGCTGTTGCTGTTTATGAACAAAACAAGCCTGATTTGGATAAGAAATTTGCCGAACTGCCGGAGATTTTTCAGGACCGGATAAAAATGATGAGGTTTAATGTTCCCGATTTTGACGTTTTGTATGCGTATAAACAGATAAATCAATGTTATGAAGCTTATCAGCTGTCTAAACAGAACCATGTTCCGGACAGAGACAACGGCAAATGTGTTTTTAAGACGAGGTATCCGAGTTTTATTCAGAGGCTGGTTTATGCTTACAAATACGGCGACATTGTTCATTTGGAGCAATCTGACGTGATGCTGCTGGTTGATGATGACTGCCGGATTGCAATGCCTCGCTTAAAATGTATTCAACGTTATCAGCAGTCAATATGGGACAGTATGACGAATACTTAGGCAAGATTTTGAGGCTGGAAATGCGCCGAAAAATCAGATTATTCCGCGAACAGGAGCAAGTTTTAAGCGTCCGTCTGCAAAAACTGCCGCCGATTTTCCGCTGCCGGATTGCCTCTTTGCAGCAACAGATAAAGGGGTTTAACTATTTTTATCTGGCTTTGGAAATCAGCTGCTGCGAGCTGGCGCTCAGGCTGCATGCCGCTTATCCGCTCGGAAAATATCAGAAAGTCTGCCAAGACGATTTGTCAAAACTGCAGACTGATTTGACGCTCGAGCAGCGGTGGTATGCCCTTGGTTTGGCAAATGCCCTGTTTGCCGATGAAATGACTGACCCGAAGCTGCCTGATTTGGAAAAATTCCACATCATGCGTGCTTATCCCTTGTGGCGGGAAGAAAATTACTGGCTGTCAATTTGCCGGATTGTCCACTATCGCAACAGCCCCGCATTTCAACAAATGCAAACTGCGTAGTTAAAAAAGGTCTTTGATTGTATCATCAAAGGCCTTTTTTTATAGGCAACGCAAATCCGGGCTTGATATTTTTATCAGCAAAGCCTAAATTTATAGGAAGAAAATTACCGGAATTGTTTCATTTTGGAACGGTGACGGTTTGGAGGGATTCTATGGATAATAACTTACCGGAATTACGCGACATACATTTACCGCAGGGCGTTTCCCTGTTTCCGATTGCCTACGGCTGGTGGCTGGTTCTGGCGCTGATTATCCTGCTGATTTTGATGATTCAGTTTGCCCTTTATCTGCGCCGTTACAGCAAAAGTCGCTATGCCGTCAAGCTCCTGCAAAATATCTCAACCCTGAATGCCGTTTATGCCGCCGAACAAATGTCGGAAATCCTGCGGCGAATCTGCGTGTTTAAGTATAAAGACGCCACAACCCTGCTCGGCAAAGACTGGCTCGATTTTCTCAATAAACACGCCAAAGACGAACTGAAAGGACGTCCGGCCGAGCTGCTTATCAATGCGCCTTATATTCCGCAGGACAGCAAAACCTATAATACCGAAGACGCTGAGATTTTACGCGACTATTGCAAAAAATGGATCGGAGAAAATTTATGAATAATTTTGCCTATCCTTATGCCGTTTTTTTGCTGGCTCTGCCGGTGCTCATCCGTTATCTGCTGCCGGCCATCAAAGGCCTGCACGGTGATGCCCTGCGTGTGCCTTTTATTAAAGATTTGCAAAAAATATCGGTTAAATCCGGCGGAATCTGGGGTTCTGTCAGCACGAATAAAACATCTTCGGGGCTTTTGGCTCTGCTCTATCTGATATATGCTTTGCTGGTAATTGCCGCCGCCCGGCCGCAATGGATCGGCGAACCTATCCGTTCCCGCAGCCAGAGCCGCGATATTCTCTTGGTTATGGACATTTCCAACTCAATGATGCAGCCGGATTTTGCAATCGGCAATAACCGGATTAACCGCCTGAATGCCGTTAAAAAAGTGGCAACCGAATTTATTCAGAAACGCCGCGATGACCGTATGGGTCTGATATTGTTCGGCACCAGAGCTTATCTGCAGGCGCCGATTACTTATGACAAACGCTCAATACAAGAGATTTTGTGGAATATGGACGCCGGCATGGCCGGAGATTCAACCTCTATCGGCGATGCGGTCGGCCTGGCTCTGAAAACCCTCAAAGACAGCCCCGGTAAAGACGAAAAAATCGTTATTCTGCTGACAGACGGCGAGAATAATGACGGATCGCTCAGTATGCCGGAAGCGATTAATCTGGCCAAAAACGAAAATGTTAAAATTTATACCATCGGCGTCGGTGCAGAAAACTCGTTTGTACAGTCTTTCTTCGGCATGCGTATCGGCGCGCCGAATCAGGAACTTGACGAAGCCAGCCTGAAGAAGCTGGCGGCCGAGACTAAAGGCAATTATTTCCGCGCCAAAGATACGGCAACCCTTGAAAAAATTTATAATATCATCGACAAGCTGGAGCCGACCGAAAACAACGAGCAATATGTGATTGAGACAAAAGAGCTTTTTTATATTCCGCTTATCGGCGCGTTGGTTCTGGCGGGGATTCTGATTGCTATGAGCAGGAGGCGGTAAATGGAACAATTTATGACTAATTTTCATTTTCTGCGCCCATGGTGGCTGGTTCTTTTGATTATTCCCGTCGTTTTTTACTGGCGCTATTTTCGCA
>URWU01000224.1 GCA_900551585.1 uncultured Alphaproteobacteria bacterium
TACACTCGACTAGTCGTCGGCAGCGTCAGATGTGTATAAGAGACAGGTCTATGATATTATAATCAAAAATTAATCCTTAGAAATGAAAGAAGGTGACGGGTATGACAAAGACCGGCTCTAAGCTGCGTAAATTGGTAAAATTGAGAAAGATTCTGCGGCATAAAATGCTGACCAGAACGATGAAATATCTGACGGCGGCGGTTTTTTCGCTGACAACACAAGGTAATACGATTGAAACCGACAATCTGCCGGGAAGCGTTAAAAACGACAAGAAGACCGACCGCAGCGAATGGCGTGCGGAAGCGGTACAGAAGCAATTTCTGACCGAAGAAATTAATCTGGAAGAAGAAATTAATAAACGAGTTGACTGGTACATGCAGCAATATGTTGACACGCTGAAAAGCAGTTTGAACGAAATTAAAGAGATTAAGACTTATAAACAACGCAAAAAATATATCAGTGAGAATTTCTTTAATAAGGTTTATCAGTATCAAAAATATGAAAGTGCCAATTTTTATTGCATTGCCGGAGCGATGAGTTCTCTGAGCCGCCTGAATGATGATACCGGCGATTTGGATAATTTCTTTCCCGAAGTGACATCAAGTGAAGCGCATGCAATGATTTATTGTCCGGCTTTTGAAAAATTTGTCAGCAAAAAATATAAAGGCTGTGTTAAAGAATATTCCCAAATTCGCGACGGCAAAGGAAAACCCGTCGCCAAAGGCGTTCTGGATATAAACAAGCTCAAAAAAGGCATGGTTTTGCTTCAGAGATCTGAGCGGAATACGAGCAGCGGCTGGCACGCCGTTGTTTATAAAGGAGACGAAGAGGTTATCTCTTTAAACCGCGACGGAATTTTTAAGCTCCAGAAAAATATCAAAACCAAAGTGATTGATTTGCCGGAAATTCTGCGCCGCGAGTGGCGGGAGCGGATCAAAGAAATGGAAAACCTGCAGCAGCAGACGCCGCAGGAGATGATTGCCTTGCTGAGCAAGTTGTATGCCGGCCGTGAAAATGAGTTTATGGCTAATTTTGAAGGCAAAAAATCTGCTGCCGATTTATATCGTTTTCAGCCGGTGGCAATTGATTTGGCGCCGAATCTTTCCGATATGGCCAAGTTCAAAATGGATAAAGAGAAAATTGACAAGCTTGAAGTGGTTGATTTGACCGGAAAGTCTCCGAAACCGAAAACGGTGGTGCCGTGGAAAGTTTTTGCCAAGATTGCCGGCAAAAATCTCGAATCCTAAACAAAGAAAACCCCTCGTTAAAGAGGGGTTTTTTCGGTCTGTTTTTAGAAGAAGAAAGTGGTACGCAGTGAAAAGACTGTGTCATAATCTGACTTCGGATTTAAGGCCGGGTCAATATAGAACTGGACGTCAGGGGTAATGGTCATCCATTTTGAAATGCCCCAAGCCCAATAAGCTTCAAGCATTTTTTCGGCTTTGTGGTTAGTCGGTTCACCGACGGCGATTTTATCAATTTTGTTATAAGCGGCGGCAAAACCGATTTGGTCAAGCGGGTTTCTGTCGAGCGGGTCGTTGTACACCGTACCGAGGACATAAGACTGATTGACTTCGTTGACATGTCCGGTGACGCCGTTAATGCGGGCAAAAACGTTCCATTTGGGGCCGAAGTCTTGTGAGAAGTTGAATGACCAGCCGTTGGTGGTGTTGGGCTGCTGTTCGACTGCCGGCTGGTTGTAGACCAAAACCGAGTACTGGCCGCTGCCCCAGCCGCTGATGGTCGGAGAATAAGATGCATAGCCGAAAGTGGTGTAGTGGTTGTCGCTGAAGTTATCTAACTGAACAGAAACACCACTGATGTCGGTTGCATCCTGAGCACCGATAACGAAGGTCCACTCGCTGTTCGGGGCAATCTGGACATAAGTACCGACGCCTGCAGTCGAGTAAGTGGACGTCATGTTTTGGGATAAGGCTTCACCGATGAAGTTGACCTGCTGGTTGGAGTTATAGCTGCTGCCGTCAAAGTTATAGAGCGGAAACTGACCTAATGCAAGTGTCAGCCAATTCCAAGAACCGCCGAGCTGCCAGGTGTAATATAACTCGTCAAAAGAGGTTTGGGTGCTGCCATAATCATTGATACCGCTGACAAGTCCCAGATTGCTGCCGAGATTGTTGCCGCTGATGGAACCGCCGTAACGAACAATGTTATAAGCCATGTTTAAGGTTCCGGTACCATACTCATTTTGAAAATTCTGCCAAGTTAAATAAGGATAAATAATGGTTTGGAACGATGTTTTGTGACCGCTCGGCGCTCCTCTCTGACCCATGAAAGAAATATCGGCGCCGAAATCAAGGCCGTATTCTTTGCTCATGCGGTTTTTGAAATCGGTATAATCTTTGCCGAGATCTGAAAAAGTGTGGTTGCGTCGGATATTGCCGGCGGCGGCACGTTCACGTGCGCTTTTTGCTTTTGATAAATTCTGATTGGCATAATTTTCAAAATAAGACTGGGTTGCGGCATTGGCTTCCAGAGCTGTGAAGCAGATACCGCAGGCCAAAACGGTAGTGGCTAACAAGGCTTTTTTGAGTTTCATCTTGTGCTTCCTTATGAGGTTGAGTGATGTCAAACTATATATAAAGCCTTTGAGTTATTTAAAGAGGAAAGGGGATAATTCTTGACTTTTGTCGAGATTTTCTATAATTTGACAACTTAGAAATCTTATTTAATAACCATATAAATTTGTATATTATGCTGTCTCTTATACACATCTGACGCTGCCGACGACTAGTC
>URWU01000225.1 GCA_900551585.1 uncultured Alphaproteobacteria bacterium
GATAGTTGGTGAGCTCGATTTTAAGAAGAGCGAACCTTACGACGCGAGGAGGACCCGCTTGCGGGAGTACCCAATCCGGCAGCCGGAGCCTTACCTAATCATCTTTTTAACAGGTCTTTTTTTTATGGCTTTTGCTAACAGTCGGATAGCGGCCAATAGCCCTCTAAATTAAAGTTGCATTTTCCGAAAAACACAAATAGAATAGCGCCGTTTATTTTATTTTTTGGAAAATTATCATATCACAACATATTAAAACCAAACAATATGAAGCGTATTATTAAAAATCGAAAAGAAGCATATTATAACAGAAAAGTCTGTTATTGTTGCGAAAAGCCTTATGAACAAGCTCATAGCTTTTATAAAGAAATGTGTCATGAATGCGGTGAATTTAACCTGTTAAAAAGGCAGCAAAGAACTGATTTGCGAGGTTACAGGGCACTGGTTACCGGCGGCCGCGTCAAAATCGGTTTTGAAACAGCAAAGCTCTTGCTGGAAATGGGAGCTGATGTTGTTATAACAACCCGCTTTCCCCGTGATGCCTATAAAAGGTATGAAGCTCTCCATAATTTTTCGGAGTTTAAACATCATCTTCAAATCATCGGGGTTGATTTCAGAAATATAAATTCAATTCATAATCTGATTTTATATATGAAAGACAAACCCTTGGATATTTTGATAAACAACGCGGCTCAAACAGTCAGACGCCCTGCTCCTTATTACCGGCACTTGCTTAAAGACGAGCTTCTGGCATCCCCTTGTGAAAATATCATTTCTTTGTATGGTGATGAAAAAAAACAGCAAGAGCAGCTTTTCCCGCACATTGTCAATCAAAGCTTGAACTCAGCCGCAATGTCCCAATTAAAATTACTGCCGGAAGATAATATCTGCGATCCGGATATATTTCCGCCGGGAAAATTGGATAAAGACGGGCAACAAATTGATTTGCGCAAAATGAACAGCTGGATGTACCAGTTTGAGGAAATACCGATTCTGGAACTATACGAAGTTTTACAAATCAACCTCGTCGCACCCGTCATTTTGACGCAGCAGCTCATGCCTTTGCTGATGCATTCAGGACGGAAAAGCTATGTTATAAATGTTTCTGCCATGGAAGGAAACTTTTTCGCTCCCAGAAAAAATTCCCGTCACGTTCATACCAATATTGCCAAAGCCGGCTTGAATATGCTGACACGCACCGTGAGCAGCCACTTAAAGCAGTTTAATATTTTTATGAATAGTGTCGACACGGGTTGGATAACGAACGAAAAGCCCAATCCGCAGAACCTCGGTCCGGATAAAAGAAAAACAATTATGGCCATAGATGAAACAGACGGTGCAATGAGAATCCTTGATCCCATTATTCGCGGAATTGGAGGAAGTGAAGACTATGGAAAATTGTTCAAAAATTATCACGAATATCCCTGGTAAATGATAAAAAAAGGAAACTGAAACAGTTTCCTTTTTTTATTACCGTCAGCTGTCAATCTTTTGCTGCCGGAGCAGGATTATCCTCTCCTGTGCACATATCAGCCATAAACACGCATTGAAAAATTTCTAAGCCGTTCTTGTCCTGATAAAGGCTGTTTATTTGAAAACCATGATCTAAGACATCTTTCATGTACCGGCAAACGCCTTTTTCCAAATCAGGACACATCAGCTGGCGCATTTGCGCCGTCACCATTGCTTTGCGATGCGCATCATAACGCGACGTATCCAAATCCAGCCGATAGGTATAAAGAATCACATCTCCTTGCCGCTCAACGTCAAAAAATGTGGTCCCCTCATCAACCCGGGTTGGCAATTCCGCCTTAATATCCTCGACATGTTTAGTGATAAAATCTTCTCTTTCCGGATTATCCGCCGCTTCCTGCGCGGAAGCATTCAGCGCCAAAAACAAACCAGCCGCAATCAACCATAAATATCTCATAGGCAACTCCTTTTGCTTATATCTATTCTCGCTTACAAAAAATTAAATTGCAACGCCTTAAATTTTTCGTATAATAACCGCAGAAAAAGGATATTGAGATGAAAAAATTCAACCGACGCACCGAAAATTTTGTTTGTGAGCATTGCGGAACCGAAGTCATCGGCAACGGTTATACCAACCATTGTCCCAACTGCTTATACAGCAAGCACGTAGACATCAATCCCGGCGATCGCGAAGCCGATTGCGGCGGCCTGATGGAACCTGTTTCTCTGGAGCTTAAAAACGGCGATTATATCATCACCCACCGCTGCATAAAATGCGGCCATATTCGTAAAAACAAAACTTCTCCCGACGATAATTTTGAAGAGATTCTAAAACTCTCCAAAGCCGGATTGAAAAATCTTTAAAAGCATTTACAGCAATATTAACGCTTAAGCCGACTGCCATAATTTTTTTAAAGGTGGTTTTATTTTAACACTTTGTCACCCTGAGCCTGTCGAAGGGTCTCAGCTTTATTGTCACGCCAGCAGCATACGTCATTCTGAGGCTTATTGTCATGTTGAGCGAAGTCGAAACATCTCAGCCGCTGTCGTCATTTTGAGGCTTTGCCGAAAAATCCAGTCAAACAATATAGCTTCTTTGTTCTGGTTCCTCACGCGAATATTGACCTCAACAGACTGGCGCTGTTGTCTTACGGAACGGTCAATAAAGCGCAGGATGACACTCCCGCATATATTGTCGCTCCGGTATGACTGTTTTTTTTAATTGCAAATTAAGTTTTCTTGGTTACAATCAACCTCGCAGTTCATTC
>URWU01000226.1 GCA_900551585.1 uncultured Alphaproteobacteria bacterium
ATAATAAATTTATAATCAAAAAAATTGGAGAAAAACATGAAACAACAAGCAGGATCCATCAGAATTGGCTGGGTCATCGAATATAAAAACAAACCCTGGACCGTTACCAAAACCAACTTTGTAAAACCCGGCAAAGGCGGCGCTTTCATGCAGGTTGAAATGAAATCTGTTGAAGAAGGTACCAAAACCAACGAGCGTTACAGAACGGAAGATATGGTCGAGAAGCTGATGGTTGAAACCAAAGACTGCCAGTTCTTGTTTGAAGATTCGACCGGATTGAACTTCATGGACAGCGAAACTTTTGACCAGTTTGCAATGCCTGCCGATATTCTGGGTGATTCCCGCCCGTTCCTGACCGACGGTATGGCCGTTATTATCAACGTTATTGACGGCAAGCCGATTTCCGTCGAACTGCCGCTGCAGGTTGTCTGCGAGGTTGTTGAAACAGAACCGGTTATCAAAGGTCAGACCGCTGCTTCTTCTTACAAGCCGGCTATCCTTGACAACGGCGTCCGCGTCATGGTTCCGCCTTTTGTCGGCCAGAATGAAAAAATCGTTGTTAACACAGCTGACGCTTCTTACGTCGAAAGAGCTAAATAATGTCTTATTTAACCGCTAATATGAATATGCTCATGAGTGTCGTTAAAAAAGCGGCATCTTCTCTGACCCGTGACTTCAGCGAGATTGAAAAACTACAGTCTTCAGTCAAGGGTCATCAGGAGTTTGTTGCTGCGGCAGTCAAAAAAGTTGAGAGCAGCCTTCGGACCGAGCTGGCAAAGGCACGTCCGAATTATGCTTTTGCCGAAAATGGCAAACCTCAGCCCAATGCCCCGCATTTTATCGTCTCTTCATTAGACGGGGTTGTCAACTTCGCCCACGGCATTCCGCATTTTTCAATTTCGGTTGCCACGGTTGAAAACGGCGTTCTCACCGCTGCGGTTATTTACAATCCGGCGACTGATGAACTTTATTTTGCCGAAAAAGGCAACGGCGCCTACAAAGAAGGTTTCCGCAACCACGAACGTCTGCGTGTTTCTTTCCGTAAAGACTTGCCGGAATGTGTCTTTTCAACCCTGATTTCTTATAAAGACAATATTGCCGAGTATAATGCCGTCCGTGACCGCATTGTGCCGGAAGTCAATGCCTTGCGCGTTTTTGGCGCGGCCAGCCTCGACTTGGCTTATGTTGCTGCCGGAAAACTGGACGCGACCGTCAGTCTGGGCAACAGCCTGTCTGAAATTGCTGCCGGAATTTTGCTGGTCAAAGAAGCCGGCGGTTCGGTTTATGAACTGAACCAGAAAGATATCCGCAGCGAGGATTTGGCTGCCGTGTTACGCTCGGGCAATATCATTGCCTGCAATGCCAACTTGGGCAAAAAGGTATATGATTTACTGAATAAATAGGAATTTTGACCATCTGCAAAAGGAAAAAGTTATGCGCGCAAAATTTTTGTTAATCTCAACAGTGAGTGTGCTGGGTCTGAGTTTAATGCTCCGGACGGCTCCGGCTGCCGCCGATGATGTCTTTGTCGACCTGTCGGTGCTGGACAGCCTGGGGAATAATAATTCTCCGGTTATCAATAACGGCCCGCTTTTTCCCATTGTCAAAAAAGCCGAAGTCCGCAAAGCTCCGGTAAAAGTCAAAACCAAAGCCAAACCGGCCCGTAAAGCCGCCGTCAACAAAACAGCGCCGCAAAAAGCGCCGGCCAAAGTGACCATTCCGCCCAAAGCAGATGTTAAAGTCGAAGTCCGGACACCGGAAGTTGAAAACCGCCGCTTTGTTGATGAAATCGTCAATGAGCCTGTTACCGCTCCGGCTGTTAAACCGGCAGATTTGAAAGATTCGCCTTTTGCCGTTGCACCGGCAGAAACTGCAAAAGAAGTAACCGCAGCAGCCCCCGTTGCTCCGGTAGAAATCAAAACCGAGCCTCTGGAAGATGACAACAAAAAACCGGTAATCATGGAACCGTTGAACGGTGCGACACCGCTGCCGTCCGAGGCTGAAAAACCTGCGCCGCAGCCCGGTGCTGCCGAATCAATGTTCGGAGCTTCCGAGCCTGCTGCTCCGGCTGCTGTTGACCAGCCGGTCATTCTTCAAAGAGTTCCGGAGATTGAGCCTGCAACCCAAGTTGTGCCGCTGGTTGAAACGATTCCCGCCCAAGAAGTGCAAAAACCGGTTCAGCCGGTCAGCAATGAGATTGTTTTTGCTGTTGACAGCTATGAGCTGAGCGATGATGATAAAGCTAATTTAGATAAGCTGGTTGCTTCTTTTGAGAATCCGCATGTCAACAAAATTGCCATTTTTGCTTTCAATGTTGATGACGGCAAAGACGTTTTCCGCAAAAAACGTTTGTCTTTGAACCGTGCCATTGAAGTCCGCTCTTATCTGCTGGGCAAAGGGTATAAAAATTACAGCATTAAAGTTGTCAACCTTGAAGAGGCCAACGGCAAAGAAAACAAAGTGATGGTCGAAGAGCTCAAATAATTTTTTACCGCTTTGGGGCAATAAATTTAAAAAAGTGTAAATTAATGCTTGCCTTATTGAGAATGGTAATGTATAAGAGCTTAAAAATTATGCGTTTTAATAGAAGTTTTAGGAGTTTTTATAATGAAAAAAGGTATTCATCCCGATTATCATGAAATTACTTATGTCATGACTGACGGTTCAGAATTCACAACCAAATCTACCACTGTCTCTTATACACATCTCCGAGCCCACGAGACGGAGCTACATCTCG
>URWU01000227.1 GCA_900551585.1 uncultured Alphaproteobacteria bacterium
GTCTAAGAATTTCTTAACTTACTGAAAATAAAAAAGAACACTTCCCGCCGAAAAAGCTGAGAAGTGCTTCATTTTTATTTTTGCAAAAATTGTAATTATATGAGTCAAATAATAAGATTTCAGGGTGAAAGTACCGCAGTGTACACAGAAGTACATGAGGACACTTTCAACCCGCAAAATCTGTATTAGTTGACCATAGAATTAAATTTTTCCGTAGTAGGCATCCAAATACATCTGCTTTATCTCTGAAATCAGAGGATAGGCAGGGTTGGCCCCGGTGCATTGGTCATCAAAAGCCAGCTCGGACAAACGATCGACACGCTCGAGGAAAGTTTTTTCATCAACACCCCAGTCTTTGATTGAGGCCGGAATGGAAATGCTTTTCTTGAGTTTTTCAATCGCTTTAATCAGGTTGGCAACTTTTTCCTCATCAGTCTTGCCGCCCAAATTCAAAGCTTCGGCAACGCGGGCATAGCGGCGCTGACCTTCGGGATAATGATATTGCGAGAACACGCCTTGCTTGGTCGGGCGCTCGTTGGAGTTGAATTTGATAACCTGATTAATCATCAGCGCATTGGCAACACCGTGCGGAATATTAAATTCACTGCCGAGTTTGTGAGCCATTGAGTGGCAGACGCCGAGGAAAGCCTGAGCAAAAGCCATACCGGCCATGGTAGCGGCATAGTGCATATTTTCTCTGGCCTGCGGGTTATTCGGGCCGTCATTGACTGATTTCTCCAGATTTTCAAAAATCAGGTGAATAGCCTCATAAGCAATGCCGTCGGTAAACGGTGTTGCCAGAGTTGAAGCCAAAGCTTCCAGAGCATGGGTCAGCGAGTCAATACCCGAAGCTGCAGCCAGACCGCGCGGCATGGAGCGAACCAAATCCGGGTCGATAATAGCCATATTCGGAGTCAAAGCATAGTCGGCAATCGGATATTTAATATGGCTTTCTGAATCGGTAATAACCGCAAAAGGAGTCACTTCCGAACCGGTACCGGACGTGGTCGGAATGGCAACCATTGTCGCTTTGGAACCCAAATCGGGGAACATACAGATACGTTTGCGAATATCCATAAAACGCATTGCCAAATCATCGAATTTTACTTCGGGATGTTCATACATCAGCCAGACGATTTTGGCTGCGTCCATCGGCGAACCGCCGCCAAGCGCAATAATCACATCGGGCTCGAGGTTACGGACGATTTTCAGAGCATTTTCAATTGTCGCAGTATCGGGATCAGGATTAACATTCGAGAAAATCTGATAAGCAATGTCCATTTCTTCAAGAACATTGGTGATTTTATCCGTATAACCCAGACCAAACAGCGGCTTATCGGTAATGATGAAAGCTTTTTTCTTACCCTGCAATTCGCGGAGAGCAAAACCGGTTGCGCCTTGTTTGAAATAGATTTTCGGCGGAACCCGGAACCACAGCATATTTTCTCTTCTTTCCGCAACGTTTTTAATATTAATCAAATGTTTTACTCCTACGTTTTCACTGGCCGCATTGCCGCCCCAGGAACCGCAGCCCAAAGTGAGCGACGGATCGAGACGGAAGTTATATAAATCACCGATACCGCCCTGAGACGCCGGGGTATTAATCAAAATACGTCCGGTGTCGAGCATATTTGAAAAATGGGTGATTCGGTCGGCATTATGGTCGGCTGTGTAAAGAACCGAAGTATGACCGCGGCCGGCAAAATGAATTAGTTCGGCGGCATGAGAAACTGCGGTTTCAAAATCATTGACCTTATACATTGCCAAAACCGGCGACAGCTTTTCGGCTGAGAACGGTTCTTCCGCACCGACTTTCGTACACTCGGCAATCAAAACTTTCGTTTCTTCCGGTACCGAAATTTTCGCCATTTCCGCAATCTTGTATGCCGGCTGTCCGACGATTGCCGCATTCAGATGCCCGTCAATCATAATCACTTTGGCGAGCTTTTCCTTTTCTTTCGGCGTCAGGATATACGCGCCGCGTTTGACAAATTCCGCCTTAACCGCGTCATACACGTCTTTAACTGCCGTAACCGACTGTTCCGATGCGCAAATCATACCATTGTCAAAAGTCTTGGACATCAAAATTGAAGAAACCGCCATCTGAATGTCTGCCGTTTCGTCAATCAATGCCGGCGTATTGCCTGCACCGACGCCCAGTGCCGGTTTGCCGGAACTGTAAGCGGATTTGACCATGCCCGGACCGCCGGTCGCCAGAATAATGTCAATCTGCGGATGCTGCATCAGATACTGGGTCTGGAAAATTGTCGGATTCTCAATCCAGCCGATAATGTCTTCCGGCGCGCCTGCCTTAACCGCCTCTTCCAGAATAATGCGCGCGGTTTCTACCGTGCACTTCTTGGCACGCGGATGCGGCGAAAAGATAATGCCGTTGCGGGTCTTGAGCGCAATCAGCGACTTGAAAATTGCGGTAGAAGTCGGATTCGTCGTCGGAATAACGCCGGCAATCACGCCCAGCGGCTCCGCAATCTTAATCAGCCCGTTGGCCTTGTCTTCTTCCAGAATGCCGCAGGTTTTGGTATTTTTGAATTTGTTGTAAATGTATTCCGACGCAAAATGGTTCTTAATGACCTTGTCTTCAACGACGCCCATACCGGTTTCTTCAACCGCCATTTTCGCCAGCGGAATTCTGAGCGAACTGAGCTTCAAAGCCACGCGGCGGAAGATGTGATCAACCTGTTCCTGCGTATATTCGGCAT
>URWU01000228.1 GCA_900551585.1 uncultured Alphaproteobacteria bacterium
TGACAAGACCAAACAATGTGAGGAATTGGAAAAAGAAATCGCGGCGGCTTCAGAGCTTGTTGCTCTGTCTTCAACGCCGGAAGAAGTTTCGGCATAAATATAAAGAAAGCCCCTCAAATGAGGGGCTTTTTCATATTGTGAAATGTCATGTTGCTTATCATCTCTCAACAACATACGTCATTCTGAGCGCAGTGAAGAATCCAGAAGAAAGGAGCTATATAGTTTGACTGGATTTTTCGGCAAAGCCTCAAAATGACGACAGCGGCTGAGACCCTTCGACTACACTCAGGATGACAAGAAAGCGAACGGGTGACATTTTTTGTGCCGACAGCGGAGGCGGCGCGTCAGCTTAACTGTTGGGATCAAACGCCCTCGCGTTTGCCTAGCTGTTGCGGGTTTTAAAAATACCGTTTTCAAAGCCCTGAATTTCCGGGTTTGATTCCGCCAGTTCGAGGCGTTTTTCGCAAATGGCGGCATATTCTTTTTCGCGCTCAATGCCGATAAAATGCCGTCCGAGTTTTTTAGCCGTGACCGAAGTCGTGCCCGAACCGACAAACGGGTCGAGAATAACATCGCCTTTATTGCTGGAGGCCAAAATCAGTTTGGCAATCAATTTTTCGGGCTTTTGCGTTGGGTGAGGGGTATTTTCCGGCATCGACCAGAAAGGAATGGAAATATCCGTCCAGATATTTGACGGGTGCGTCAGGCGAAACTTGTTTTTACCGTCATCAACCCAGTCTTTGGGTTTGCCTTTGTCATCACGGTAAGGGGCAATCACCGGGCGCTGGATTTTAACCTCGTCGAGATTGAAGGTATAATCTTTGCTCTTTGTAAAAAACCAGATGTCTTCGAGACAGTTTTTCCAGTTGTTTTGGGCGCCGCGGCCTTTTTCTCTTTCCCAGGAAATACGATTTTGCAAAAGAAAATACTGTCCGGCAATTTCAGGAATGGCAATAGAGGTTTTCCAGTCGGAACAAATATAAATACTGGCTCTTTCTTTTAACAACGGAGCTGTTTTTTTCAGCCATTTATCAAGCCATTTTTTGTAATCATCAAGCCCCATTTCCTTAAAAGTCGTGCCGCCGAAATTCTTGGTCAGATTATAAGGCGGGTCGACAATCAAAAGGTCAACGGAGAGAGGCGGCAGATAATCCAGAGCTTTGAAAGCGTCTTGGCAGATTGTCTTGTCTAAAACATCGTCAAGTTGTGCCGGAGCAGATAATTTAATCGCCCGACGGGCATATCGGGCAATTTCTTTTTTATCGAGTTCAATTGTTTTGTTGCGCGGTGCTTTTGCTTTCATATTTGTCCGCAGTCTGCCTATTCTTCGCCGAATTTATTATTGAGGAGGTCGGTAATTGCCTTGAGTGCCTCAGTTGCCTGAGCGCCGCTGCAGCTGACTTTGATGGTTGTCCCTTTGGCGGCAGCCAGCATCATCAAACCCATAATCGAACAACCGCTGACGGTTTGGCCGATTCTCATTACTTCGACTTCGCAGTCAAAAGGGGCGATCGTCTTGACAAAAGCGGCGGCGGCACGGGCGTGCAGGCCTTTTTTATTTTTGATTTCCAATTCGGCGGAACAAGTTTCATTACTCATTTTTCTTACATTCCCAACAGTTGTGAAGCGACATTAATATATTTTTTTCCGGCTTCCTGCGCACCCTCAACGGTATCTTTGAGGTTTTTCTCTTTGCGCAGCGAAGCAATTTTAATCAACATCGGCAGATTCATACCGGCCAAAATCTCAACATTGGCACGGGACATAATCGAAATCGCCAGGTTTGACGGGGTGCCGCCGAACATATCGGTCAAAACAACCACACCGCTGCCGGAATCAACCTTGCTGACTTTGTCAAGGATTTCTGCGCGGCGCATTTCCATATCGTCTTCAGGGCCGATACAAACGCCTTCAACCTGATCCTGCTTGCCGACCACATGCTGCATGGCCGAAATAAATTCTACTGCCAGATTACCGTGAGTAACCAAAACCAAACCAATCATTTTTTATTCCTTATGTGCTTTTGTACCGCTGACCCAGGATTTGACTGCGCCGAAACTCTTCAAAACATCGTCTCTGCTCTTGGCTTTAACCAGTTCGTCGGCGCGGGTCTGACGGCCTTCGAAAACAATTTCTTCCACATTTTCAACCGGCACGCCGTAAACGCGTTCAACAGTTTTGCCTTTGAGTTCGACAATCATCAAAAACTCGGCTTCGGCCAGCGGGCCTTTGGTTTCTTCGTCAATATTATCAAGCTTGACTGCCAGACGGCCGTCACGTTTTAACAAAGCGGTTTTCTTGCCGTCAAACTCCAGAACCGGATTGAGAGGGGCGCCTTCGCGGGCGTCAATAAAAATGGCCAGTTCGCCGTATTTATTCTCAATGATTTCATAAAAGTCCTGTTTTTCAATCAGAGTGTAATATTGTGTTTCCATATCAATTTGCCTTACATCTTGAGTAATTGTTGAAAATATGATATTACAATAACTATATTGTGTCAATTTTGAGTTAACAAGAAGCATATTAATATGGAAAAAACCGCCGGCCGCTATCTGTGGCATTATGCCGCAAAATTTAAGTTTTATTTTCTCTCAGCATTGATTTTTTTGATAATTGCGCAGATTTGCGCGCAGACTTATCCCTGTCTCTTATACACATCTCCGAGCCCACGAGACGGAG
>URWU01000229.1 GCA_900551585.1 uncultured Alphaproteobacteria bacterium
GACATATAAATACGCTTATTTCCCAATACTCCACCTAAAGATGGAACTATTGTTACTAAGATGTTTTCAGACACTACAGCTCACGAATGAACTGCGAGGTCGATTGTAACCAAGAAAACTTAATTTGCAATTAAAAAAACAGTCATGCCGGAGCGACAATATATGCGGGAGTGTCATTCTGCGCTTTATTGACCGCTCCGGTTGCTTCCTTCACACTGCAATCTGGATTTTTCGCCAAAACCTCAGAATAATAACGGCGCAAACAGTGGTTTGTCGAAAATTATGTCTAAACACTGGCCGTCCGGCGGCAAAATAATCCGAATAAGTCATAAATCAAGCGGATTCAAGCTTCAAAGAAGGGCTGGAGATAAGCTGTTTACGATATTTTAACGGAGAAAGCATAAAATAATCATAAATTTTGACCAATAAAAACGGCTTTTTTGTCGAAAATAGATTGTTTTTTATGAAAACTGTGCTATCATAAAAACAAAGAAAAGGAAATGACGGAGAATTCCTATGGCAAATAACAATGAGCATATCTTAAATTACAGCAAAATTGAAGAAGATCCGACCGATACCAGACACGGACTTGATTTATTGCAGCAAAACGTTCGTGAACAGCTGCCCTATCTTGATGAGGATATTCGTCCTGTTTCCGCGCAGGCAGAAGAAAAAGATTCTCATAACGGCGTCAATTTTGAACTGCCCGGCAACATTGCTTTCCGTGTTGAAGATAATCGTATCATTTTCAGCGAATTCGGCATGAGCAAAGAAGAGCTCAAAACCGTTTATAAATTTTTGGCAACCATGGGCTTCACGGGTTTGTCGGTTCCTGATAATGGAGATGAACCTTTCAAAGAAAAAATCAGAGAAGCCTATGAAGATATGGCCGATGTTGACGGTATGTTTGTCAGCAATGCTTTTGACGGCATGTCGGAAAATCAGGGACAGGACAGCGAAAATCAGAATACCCTGCCGGCGGCAGCCAACAGCAATACACCTGCCGCACCGGCAAATTCCGGCAATATGACCGATGAAGAAAGATTACGTTATACCCGCGAAATAGCCGAGAATTTAAGAACCAGCGTTCGCCCGAAACCTTTGCCGGAAACTCCGAAAAAAGTTCATCCTTGTGTTGAAGATATCAGCAATTATATTGATTCTTTTGTCACCAATACACAAAAATATAAATCAAACAACTATCGCAAACGCAGCCGTGCCAATGGCTGGGAAGTAATGGTTTATAAAGATGCCGACCAGAAGAAAGAAGGACCGACCGCTGATAAAAAAGGCAAAATCAATCCTAACTTTGAGTTTGGCCTGCGCGGTGAAATTGTCAAGAAAAACGGCAAGCCCCATCTGCAAATGACCTTTTTGACACCCAAATACGGCGATATGGCTGATTGGATGTTTGATGAGGTGATGAACATGGCCGATGAATGCAAAATCACTCATATCAAATTTGGCGCCGGCATGCAGCATAAATCAAAATTCTTCACCGCCTGCGGTAAAAAACTGATTATCCCGACCGGTGTTAATCTGAAAGTCAAAGATATTGACGGCATTTATAAGGCTGCGCAATTAAATAACGATGATCCGAAAAAAAGAACGCAATTCTATCTCCGTTTTGCTGAGCAACTGGAAGAACAAATGCGTAAGCAGGGAATTACCGATGAGGCGCACCCGTTCGTCGAATGGTCTAAAAAATTGCGCGATGAAGCCAGATTAGAGCCGGAAATTAACAAGTCGAAAGTCAAATATAAGAAATTTAACCAGTTCTTTGAAAATAATATTATGGATAAATTCTTTGAAGATGACAGCGATAAGCAGACTGCCGAGCCTGATGCGGTTAAAGAAATTGCCGGAGCCAATGCTTATGTCCGCTTCCTGACAGAATTTAAGAAAGATGACCGTCTGGTCAACTTAACAGATGAAGACAAACTCAAAGTTTTCAAAGAATATTATAACGAAGAAGTCTACTTAGTTGACAAGGCCCTCGAATATTCTTTGGGTAAATTGTATAAAAGTGATGATCCAAAAGACGCAGATCTCCGTACAAAACTGTTAGGAAACCAGTTCAGAGTTGCCAAAAATAAAGTAAGCAATCTTGCTAAAAACCTTAAACAAGATTTGGGCGTCGAAGTGGATACAATTTCCCTGCAGGAAAGTGAGTATTTACCTTATGTCTTGGACGAGGACGGTAACGAAGTTAATCCCAACAGAAAGCGTATTGCTAAAGGACGTGCAATTCATGACAGAAATCTGGCCAATAGTCGGATGAACAAGCCCCGAGGCCGTGTAGATTAAATAATATAGTAACAGATAAAAAACACCCCGATTTTCAGGGTGTTTTTTTTATATTAATTTGCTGAGATGTTTCGACTTCGCTCAACATGACAATAAGGAAAAGTGAGATAAGGCAAGTGTCATCCTGCGCTTTATTGACCGTTCCGCAGGACAACAGCACCAGTCTGTTGAGGTCAATATTAGCGTGAGGAACCGGAAGAAAAAAGCTATATTGTTTAACTGGATGGAGCGCGACAAACAAGTTCCTTGTTTGCTTGCTCACTTCGTTGCTTCGGAAAAGCCTCAGAATGACGACAGCGGCTGAGTGACAATATAGTTGAGTCCCTTCGACTACGCTCAAAATGACATAATATCTGAACGACATAAAAGAC
>URWU01000230.1 GCA_900551585.1 uncultured Alphaproteobacteria bacterium
TCAGATGTGTATAAGAGACAGATAATATAATGTATAAAAGTATGTCGGGACGTGTTGTCGGCAGCGGAGCCAAAGCGGCTTATCTGCGGAATATCAAGGTTTTTGACTTTTGGAAAAAGGTCAACCAAAAATACGGCACCCCCGATAATAAGGATGAAGTCACCTGGGGACTGGGCGGCAACAAGCCTTATATGAAAGCGGCAACCGGTTATCTGCTGCTTGAAGACCCGATGTTGCGGGAACTTGACTATACCCGCATGTCGCGAGAAGATCAGCGCTTTATGAATACTGATTTGTATAGTTTTTAATAAAAATAATAATTTTAATTTTGTGTGAGGAAAACTTTTTAAAATGAATACGACTCCGATTCCCGTTTCCGAATTGATTTGCACCCGCATCAGCCATGACTTAATCGGCAATATCGGTGCGGTTTCCAATGCTGTAGAGCTTTTGGAAGAAGGGGATATGGACTTTCTTGACGATATCCGCTCGATTCTCAAGACCAGCTCACAGGTTTTATCATCGCGCTTAAAATTTTTCAGAATGGCATTCGGATTAAATAATGCCAATCTTGAAGATAGAAATCTTGTCGCCAAGACAATTACTGATTATCTAAAAACTATTGGAAATCAAAACTTTCCGATAACCCTTGAACTCGGTGATTACACAACCGCATATGCCAGAATAGTCATGGTTTGCGCAATGATTATGGCTGATACCATAATCAAAGGTGGAAAAATTAGTATAAATGAGAGCAATAATAAACTATATGTTAACGTTTGTACGGTATCAAAACTCTCCGAACAAAAAATCGATGCCATCTCGGCATTGTTATCCGGGCAAGAGGCAGAATACCTCGCGCAAAATGCTCCGGTTTTCTATTTAAGGGAATTAATCAAAACATCTGGTGTGCATGTCAGTACCTCAGATGGGGGAACTTTTGGTTTTATAATTGGATAAAGGGAAGATAACATGGCCACGTGTTTAATAGCAGACGATTCTAAAATAATCCGCATGGTATTATCCAAAATTATGTCAAACCTCGGGTTTGACGTGATTGAGGCTGAAGACGGCGAAGATGTTATCAAACACTGGAAAACCACACCCTTGGATCTGATTATCATGGACTGGCGCCTGCCGGTCATGGAAGGAATTGATGTGTTGTATATGATTCGTTCCAATCCGAAAATGAACCAGCCGAAAATAATTTTCTGTTCATCTTTGATAGATGAGGCTAAAATAAGAGAGGCTCTTCAGGGCGGTGCCGATGATTATATCATGAAACCGTTTGATGAAGAGATTATCGAAAGTAAAATAACCATTCTGGGCTTGTTGTAGGGGGAAGAAAATGAGAAAAACTGATTTTGATTTTCTGGTTGAACTCCTGCACCAAAACGCCGGCTGGAGCTTTTCGGAACGCGAGTATTTTTCTATAGATAAAAAGATTTCCAACTTCATACGCGAAAAAGGTTATCCGTCGGTTGAAGATTTGATTGCCGATTTGAAATCAGGACAAAAGGCGCTGGTTTCTCAGGTTATTGAAAGCCTGGCCTTTGCCGACACCCGCTTTTTCCGCGACTGGAATGTCTTTAATCAGTTTGAGCATTATGTTCTGCCTTTGGTCAAAGAAGCCAACCGCAATTTGAAAAAACTGCGTATCTTGAGTTTGGGTTGTTCAACCGGACAAGAGGTTTATTCTCTGGCCATCGCCGTCAACAGTCTTGTCGGCCTGAGCGACTGGCAGGTCAGCATTATCGGCACCGATTTGTCTTCCGCGGCCATCGCCAAAGCTCAAAAAGGCGTTTATAATCAGTTTGAAATCCAGACCGGCCTGAACGCCGAGGCTATGATTGACAATTTCACGCTTGAAGGTGAAAACTGGCGCGTGAATGACAATATCAAAAAAATGGTTGAGTTCCGCCGTTATAATCTGTTGGACGAACTGACATTTAATGAGAAGTTTGATATTATCTTTTGCCGTAATGTTCTGCGCTTCTTTACGCCGGATATTCAAAACCGCCTTTGTGCCAAAATTCATACAATGCAGGTTCCGGGCGGAATTTTATACCTTGGCAAAGGCGAGAATATCAAAGGCATTATTGATTACTATGGTGCAATTTCCGGCGTCAGCTGCGCTTATCAATCCAAGTTAATCAAAGAGATTAAGATTGCGCCCGAGCAGGCCATTCGTCCGGAAGAGGCTTATAAAGCCGTTATTCCCGGAGCGCCTTTGGCTCCTGCCGCCGATGATGATATGCCGCGCTTTGTGCGCCCGGCAAATTTAGGCGCCAAACGGCCGATTATGTCGGATGTTCTCCGCAAATAAAAATTTTACAGTTTCCTAAAAGCACAAAACCGGGTCACTCTTTTGAGTGCCCGGTTTTCTTTGCTGACTTCCTGATAATAAGCCGGCCGATTTTTATTTGTATTTGATAACGGCGATTACTTTTTGCGCGACATCTTTTCCCATATAATTATTCAACGGGCTGTTGGGACTGGTAAAGGAATAATAAGAATAAAACCAGGGAATACCGCGTATGATGCCGCTAATGCCTCCGGAGTTATCACTCTCCGTTGATGTCCAATATCCTCCCTCGGCCAGAGAACTGATTCCGAGAAGATTGGTTCTGGTGTTGTTGCTGTCTCTTATACACATCTGACGCTGCCGACGACTA
>URWU01000231.1 GCA_900551585.1 uncultured Alphaproteobacteria bacterium
CCTGAGGACAACAGCGCCAGTCTGTTGAGGTCAATATTCGCGTGAGGATCCAGAATAAAGTAGCGATATAGTTTTACTGGATTCTTCCACATCGCTATGCTCTGTGTCAGAATGACGACAGTGGCTGAGTGACAAGATTCTGGGCGAGCAACGCGAGCGGTGAGACAGCTAACTGATGGGATTAAACGCCCTCGCGTTTACTAGGCTTTGGTGACGTAATCTTTCATCAGTTTTTTATGGCCGTATTGCTCGAAAATGATTTCAAGCTTGTTGCCCTCAACAGCAACAACTTTGCCGTAGCCGAAAGTATCATGATGAACACGACTGCCGACAGGTGTTGAACTGGTTTGATTTTTGGCATTTTGTTTGGCCTGATAAATGCTGCCGCTCCAAGATTGGTTATAATCATCATCTTTGACATAACTGTAACGATCGTCATCATCATAGGTGACATTATTCTGCGGCTGTTTTTTCTTTTGATACCACGGATTATAGCTATTATTTGATTTGTAGCTGTTATAGGTATTGCTGCCGAAGTAGTTGGCGCTGTTGTTGATGATTTCAATATTCTGCGGCGGCAGTTCGTTGATAAAACGCGACGGCAGATTATTTTGCCATTGGCCGTAAACGCGGCGGTTATGCGCCATCAGAATATAGAGTTTTTTGCGGGCGCGGGTGATGGCAACATAAGCCAGACGGCGTTCTTCCTCAAGAGAATCGGAACCGCCCTCATCAAGAGCGCGTTGGTGCGGGAACAAGCCTTCTTCCCAGCCTGGCAGGAAGACAACGTCAAATTCAAGGCCTTTGGCCGAGTGCAGCGTAATCAGCATGACTTTGTCATCATTGGCAACATTATCATTATCCATGACCAGACTGACATGCTCCATAAATTCAGACAAACTCGGATAATTATCGGTGTCGCTCATAACGTTTATTAATTCTTTTAAGTTTTCCAAACGTCCGGGAGCCTCAACCGATTTATCCATTTTAAGCATTTCAATATAGCCGCTGTCCTCTAAAATCTGGCTGGCGAGTTCATCGGGAGTGACGGCCGGCATCATGTGGCGCCATTCGTCAAACTTGGACATTAATTCCGTCAGAGAATTTTTGGCTTTGCCCGCAACACTGCCGTCAGCGAGCATTTTTTCAACAGCCATATAAAGCGAGATGTGTTCGCGTCTGGCCGTTTCCTGAAATTTTTCAACTGATTTGGCGCCGATACCGCGAGCCGGTTTGTTGATAATGCGCTCAAAAGCCAAATCATCATTGGGCTGCAGAACAACGCGGAAATAAGCCAGAACATCGCGGATTTCAGCGCGCTCATAGAATTTTAAGCCGCCGATAACCTGATAGGGAATGGCTTCGGAAATGAATTTTTCTTCAAACTCGCGGGTTTGGGCGGCGGTACGAACCAGAATGGCCATATCGGAATAGCGGAAACCCTCGCGACGGCTGCTGTCGATGGCATCAACGACATATTGCGCTTCTTCTTCGCCGTTATAGGTGCTGACGACTTTGATTTTGGAGTTTTCGCATTTTTGTGCCGGAGAGTTTTCGGCAACTTTCAAGGTTTTGCCCAGACGTCCCTGATTGTGGCTGATGAGGTTGGAAGCTGCGGCCAGAATATTGGCCGTGGAGCGGTAATTGCGTTCCAGACGAATGGTTTTGGCGTCGGTAAAATCTTTGCCAAAACGCAAGATGTTCTCAATCTCGGCACCGCGCCAGGAATAAATGGATTGGTCATCATCGCCGACGCAGCAAAGGTTGCGGTATTTCTGGCTCAGAATGCGAATCAGCAGATATTGCGTGACGTTGGTGTCTTGGTACTCATCGACCATGATATATTTGAAACGTTCCTGATATTTTGCCAGAATGTCGGCGTCGCTCATCAGAATATTCAGTGCATATAAAATGATGTCGCCAAAGTCAACGCAGTTGAGCTCAAGCAGGCGCTCCTGATATTTGCGGTAGAGGTGGGTCATGATGTTTTCGCGGAAATCATCGCCGATTTTATCAATGGTCAGACCCTTGTCTTTCCAACGGCCGATTTTATCCAAAACAGCCTGAGGCGGATATTTTTTGTCATCAATGCCTTCAGCTTCGAGAATCTGTTTAATCAGGCGTTTTTGGTCGTCTTCGCCGAGAATGGTAAAGTTGCTTTTGAGACCGACGACTTCGGCATGATTACGCAAGATTTTGACGCAGATACTATGGAAAGTCCCAAGCCAGACAGAATTGGCGACTTCACCGATTAAACCCTGAACGCGCTCTTTCATTTCCCGCGCGGCGCGGTTGGTAAAAGTGACGACCAGACAGTTCCACGGATTGGCTTTGCGTTGAGCCAAAATATAGGCCAGACGGGTGGTCAAAACTTTGGTTTTGCCGGTGCCTGCGCCGGATAAAACCAAGACGGGTCCTTCCGTTGTCTGGACGGCTTCTTTTTGTTCCGGATTAAGCATATCAAGCCAGCTGTAGCTCGGGGCTAACTGACTGATGTTATCATAGGTTTGCGGGGCTTCGGGTTCGGCTAAATCAAATATATCTTCCATCTCTCAATACTTCATCTTCAAACTGCTTGTATTTTTTTGCAATAAACCATATATATATTAATATTGAAGGCTGTCTCTTATACACATCTCCGAGCCCAC
>URWU01000232.1 GCA_900551585.1 uncultured Alphaproteobacteria bacterium
GTTCAAGCCAGACAGATTTGTTGTCGGGCAGGTTTGTTTCAATGGAAATATGCGTAAACCACTGGTCGGGAGCAGCGCCGTGCCAATGCTCGACGTCAGGTGCAATGCGGACAACATCTCCTTTGTGCAAAATCTGAATATCTTTGCCGCGTTCCTGATAACGCCCTTCGCCGTTGGTTACCAGCAAAATCTGGCCGCCGCTGTGTTTGTGCCAGTTGGTTCTGGCTTTCGGCTCAAAAGTGACATTGCCGATAGATGAATTCCAGATATCATCTTTGACGCTCAGCATATTAAGATAAGTCTGGCCGGTGAAAAATTGCCCGTAAGGATTGCTTTCACCCTGTTTAAAGATAGTATCAATTTCGCTTTTTTTCATTTCTTTTCCTTTTATTGTCGGAGTTAAGTTAATGATTGTAATCTCTGACGGAGCCAGAAAGCGCATTTGCGGACCCCATTGTCCGGCGCCGCGTGTCACATAAATCTGTGCGTTGCCGTCCATTTGATACAACCCAGCCAAATACTTATTGTGAAGCTTGGTCAGAATGTGAAAAGGGAAGATTTGTCCGCCGTGCGTGTGTCCGGAAACTTCTAAATCAAAATGATTATTGGGGCCGAAATCTGCCGGTGTGTGAGACATCAAAAGTTTGAACTGCTCCGCTTTGGCACCGGCAAAAGCTTTGCTCAAATCAATTTCTTTGCCGTAGCTTTTACCGGAAAATAAATCGGGTATTCCGGCGAGATAAAGTTCTTGGTTAACAGAGACGCCGTCATTTTCCAAAAAGCGGAAACCGAGTTTTTGCAGCTCATCGACACTGTCGCGGTATCCGGCATAAAATTCGTGATTGCCGGTTACAAAATAGATGCCGTTTTTAGCTTTCAAATCTTTGAGCAATGCGCTCACAGAGCTGACTTTAGTAACATCATCGTCAATAATATCGCCGTCCAGCAAAATGATATCCGGATTAAGGGCATTTGTTTTGGCAACGATATTGCGGATTTTTTCCGGATTGATAACACGGTGGATGTGCAAATCGCTGAGAACGACGATTTTCTGCGCGGTCTTGATTTTATCCGAGGTCAGTGAAATTTCTTTAACCGCCGGAACTTTCAGGCCGGCATAAAGGGCATAAGCGCCGGAGATAAAGGCCAGAGCGATAAGAATATAGTTGAGGGAACCGCAGAAAATTTTGAGCTTGCCGATAAGCGGCGTATAAGAAAGCAGCCAGAAAATCGCGTCAGCCAGCAATGTGAAGCTGAACAGGATAATACAGCTGATAAAAATATAATAAAGGGCATGACGGTAAAACGGATAAGCCCTGCCTAAAAGATTCTCCAGATTATAAGAAACCAGCAGCGGAATACAGCCGGCCAGAATAAATAAAGCAAAAATTGCGGCTTTGGAAAGCGGGGAAAGAGTGAGGCACCATGTATAACGGAAAAACAAATACAAAGTGACCATACAGCCCAAAACCGAGGTTGTGATAGAACAACTAATCATAAAAACGTCTCCATAAGATAATTATTTTTTTCGATTCTGTTTTTATCATAACTTTTAGAGTTCACTCTAAGTCAAGACTTTTGTTGACTTAATTTAAAATTTTGGCATAATCTTAACTAACGGAGGAAATAAAAATGAATTACTCAATCGGACAGGCTGCAGACAAAATGGGGCTGACAGCGCATACATTAAGGTATTATGAAAAAGAGGGGCTGCTGCCTTTTGTCAAGAAAAGCGGCTCGGGTTTAAGAGTCTTTACGGATTCTGATTTAGGCTGGCTGGTGATGATTGAATGCCTGAAAGGCACAGGCATGACCCTTAAAGGGATTAAGCAGTATATTGATTGGTATCGGGAAGGCGATTCAACTCTGCAAAACCGTTTGGATATGTTCAAAGCCCAAAAAGTGAAACTGGAAGAGCAGATGGCGCTTTTGCAGAAACATATGGAAAAAATCGCTTATAAAATTGAATTATACGAAGAAGCTGTCAAAAGGGGCAGCTTGGATAAAGCTTCGGCAGATAAACGTCTGGCTGAAGAAAAAGAACGTATTTTCGGCTCACCGGCTGAAGTCGCCTGATTTGTTGTTTGACGAGGCTTTAATAAATCAAAATACCTGCAAAACCGCTGATAAGCATGACCGAAATCGGGTTCATGTGCAGCCGCCGGAGCAGAATAATTGCCGCGCCGCTGATGGCAACGGCCGCCCAATCGGCTCCGTGGCTGATATTTTGCAGAGAATTGGCGCCGAACCATGACAATAGCAGAATTGTCGACGCTGCCGAAGCAATCAGACCGACGGAGATTGATTTCAGAGCTTTGAAAGAGGTTTCAATAATCGGGTTGTGATTACTTTGGAAAAATTTGTGCAGCGACAGAGAGATGATGATACCGCTGATAACGCAGCCGAAAGTCGCAACAACGGCACCGCCGATTCCGGCCACGCGCAGGCCGACAAAAGTCGAGCCGTTAACGGCCAAAGGCCCGGGCGTCATTTGTGAAATGGTGATAATATCGGTAAATTCTTTATAAGTCAGCCATTGGTGCAGTTCGACAATTTGTTCCTGAATAAGCGGCAGGGTCGCATATCCGCCGCCGATACTGAAAGCTCCGACCTGTAAAAAAC
>URWU01000233.1 GCA_900551585.1 uncultured Alphaproteobacteria bacterium
ATCCAGATTTGGCCATAGTTTTTGATGATTTCACAACCGCCGAGCGTGCAGCCGGTAAAATCATTTTCCGGCAGCCGCAGCATAAGGCGCTTGATTTCAGAAGCTTCGGCCTTATATTTCGCGCCGCCGCTCTGCAAAATCAAACTGCTCAAAACACGGAACAAGAGCTCGGAAGCCATTCCGTCAAGATTTTTAACGGAAAAAGACACGCCGGCATTATCCCAGTTGCGGACATGATTTTTGATAAAACGATTTGTCTGTTCCTGCACATAAGCCAGCGTATCCTGCAAAACGCGCATCGTCTCGACCAGACGCTTCGGCGTAATCCCGAGCTGTTCTTCCAGCAGCGGCATAAATTTGCGCACCCTGACCCGCAGAAATTCATTACATTGGTTAGACGGATCTTCCACCCATTGCAGCTGACGCTGCTGCAGATAGCGGCGTAATTCTTCCGGCATAATATTCAGCAGCGGCCGCAAAATCAACAAACCGTCACGCATGGATACCGCCCGCATGCCGCATAAACCGTCAAGCCCGCTGCCGCGCTGCAAACGCATTAAAAATGTTTCGGCCTGGTCATGTGCCTGATGGGCAACGGCAACGGCTTTGACCTGATTGGCAAAACACCAGTCTTTCAGCAGCCGATAACGAGCCTCGCGCGCCGCCTCTTCAATCCCGGTCAGAGGCTTGCCGCCCTCCCAGGTAAGAATATGGTGCTCAATGCCGTAGGCTTTCATCACCCGCGCCACATAAAAAGCTTCGTCGGTGGATTCTTTGCGCAGCTGATGGTCAACCGTCAGCGCAATGATTTTAATTCCGAGGGGAGATAGTTCTTCCTGCAGCATCAACGCCAGAGCGAAAGAGTCCGCGCCGCCCGAAACCCCGACCGCCAAACGGTCAAGATGCAGCAGTTGATGATGTTCAAGAAATTCTTTAAGCAAAATTAAAATCCTTAAAATCTAAGATTTCGTTTGATGACGAAACAGAATGATTCGCGGCCACGAAGAAAAAGCTTTATCCTATCGGGGCACGAATTCTCTGCGACAACGTAAAATTGCTCTCTTCTTCCGCCAAACGGAATCTTATTTGCAGTTGAGCTTTTTAGCTTCCTGCTCGGCTTTGATTCTGACGCGTTCTTCAGCTTTCGGAAACTCGGTCTTCATGCTGGTAAAAGCAGAGCAGGCTTCCGGCTTCTTTTGCAACTCCTGCATGCTCATTCCCAATTTTAACAGACTGTCGGCACCTTTGGGACCGTCTTTATACTGTTTATAGACTTTGGCAAAAGCAACCGCGGCGTCTTTATAATTCTTGCGGCCGTAGTAAACTTCACCCATCCAGTATTGGGCATTGCCGGCCAGCTTGTCATTCGGAAAACGGCGCAAAACTGAATCAAAATGTCCTTCGGCGGTATCATAATCATTGGCTTTAAGAGCTTCTAAACCGGCTTGATAAATTTCCTCGGCTGTTTTAGTCGGAACCGCAGGCAAATCAGAACCGGTGGCAATGGCATCGCCGACAATCGACTTAGGCGCATTATTGGCGACCGGCGCTTTAAACTTTTCTTTCGGCGCATCTATTCCGCCGCCCATACCGCCGCTAATCGGCTTTCCTTCAAGCATTTTAATGCGCACGTCAATATCTTTGTTAATCATATTCAGGCGGTCATCAAGAGTCTTGACTTTATATTCGATTTCATCAAGACGGCCGTTAATCTTACGCAGATTTTCATCAAACTCACCCATACGCAGAGCCATATCCGAACCGGAAGCCGGCGCCAGAGAATTTTCATTTTTGAAACGATATGAATCACGCTGCAAAACGCGGACATCTTCTTTCAAAGCCTCAACCTCGGCCTCAAGAGCGCCAAACTGCTGGAGCTGAGCCTGAGCGGTCGATACAAAGAGCATGAAAGAAAAAGACAAACCTAAAACTTTTGAAACCTGCATTTTTACCTCGAATAATAAAAAGAAACAACTGTCACTAAGTTAAAACAAAATATCTATAATCACAAGAGCTAAAAAAAACGTATCCCAAATAAGGATACGTTTTTTCTAACTCGCTTAAAACTGTAAATTAGTTAGCAGAAGAAGCTTTAACTACAGTTACAGCACGACGGTTTTGAGCCCAAGCAGCTTCGTTGTTGCCCAGAACAGCCGGTCTTTCTTTACCATAAGAAATGGTAGAAATGCGGTCAGCAGCAACACCCTGAGAAATCAGGTATTGTTTAACAGCATTGGCACGACGCTCACCCAGAGCCAAGTTGTACTCACGGGTACCTCTTTCATCGCAGTAACCTTGAACGATGACATTAACTTTTTTGTGGTCTTTCAGCCATTTAGCCTGACCGTCCAAAATTTCAGCAGCATTATCAGAAACAGCAGAGCTGTCGAAAGCAAAGAATACTCTGTCTTCAGCGTTAGCCATGAAGTCACGAGCTTCTCTGGAATCA
Source organism: uncultured Alphaproteobacteria bacterium (assembly GCA_900551585.1). Taxonomy (GTDB): domain Bacteria; phylum Pseudomonadota; class Alphaproteobacteria; order RF32; family CAG-239; genus CAJLXD01. Next base: position 2,450 of record URWU01000233.1, read on the forward strand.
CATTCGCTGCCACCGAACAAACCACCGTCAAAACCTAAAGACGAGCAGCCAGACAAAGCAACAATTGCACAGAACAAACTTAAAAGTTTTTTCATTTTATTAATCTCCATATGGGTTTATTTTTTTAATTGTTAAACAACTAATACAGCATTAACT
>URWU01000234.1 GCA_900551585.1 uncultured Alphaproteobacteria bacterium
CTCGACTAGTCGTCGGCAGCGTCAGATGTGTATAAGAGACAGAGCAAAATATGTTTTAGTATGAGCACAGCATAACTTTTTAGAAAGGTAATTATAATGTTAAGCAAGCTAAAATCAACAGTTAATAATCTGAAAGACAAATATGAAGGCTCCAAGGCTCAGGCTGTTTGGAATCATAAAAAAGAACTGTGCAAAAGAATTGGGCGCGTTTTTTCTACAGTTATTAACGCTATGGCCAAAAAACTGGTCAAAATCGGCGTTTCGGCCAACTTTATCACCATTTTAGGCTTTATGATCGGTATTTTTGCCATCAATTTCCTGTCTTTGGAAAGATACGGTTATGCTCTTATCTGCATTTTAATCAACCGCTTTTTTGATGCTTTGGACGGTGCTATTGCCCGCAATACCAAAGTGACGGATTTCGGCGTCTTTTTAGATGCAACCCTTGATTATATCTTTTATGCCGGCGTGATTTTCGGTTTTGCTTTGGCTAATCCGTTCCAAAATGCCGTTGCCGCCTCTTTCCTGCTGTTTGCTTTTGCCGCTGCCGCCTGTGCTATGCTCGCTTATGCCGTGATTGCTTACAAAAACAACTCGACCCAAAAATTGGAACTGGAATCATCTCCTTTTTATCTCGGCGGTTTGGCTCAGGGTTTTGAAACTCTGATTGCTCTGGTTGTTTTGTGCATTATTCCGGGCTGGTTCCTGCAGATTGCCATTGTTCTCGGCATTTTGTGTCTGGTCAAAGCCTTCAGCATTATGGTTACAGCATATTACAACTTTGTTATTGCCAAAAGAATCCCGAAAGAATAATCACCTATGATTAAAAAAATAAGTTTATTTTTGGTCATTTTGTGCATGGCTCTTGTCCTCAGCGGCAGGAGCTATGCCTTTATGCAGAATTATGAAACCGATAAGGTTAAAGTGACGCTGCTGACCAGTTATGACCAGATTAATCCTAATCAGAATCTGGACATTTTGATTAAATTTGAAATGAAAAACGGCTGGCATATTTTTGCCCAAAACCCCGGAGATATCGGACTGCCGACAATGGTGGGCTGGGAACTGCCGAAATGGTTTGAGCTGCAAAATGTGGAATGGAGCCGTTTTCAGAAGTTTGAAACCGAAGGAATCACCCAATACGGTTACGGCAAAGTTGCTTATTACCGGGCGTCTATCAAGCCTTATGCCGACGCGCGCGGCAAAGCCGAATTCAGCGGCAAGATAACCTGGCTGGCCTGCCGTGACGAATGTATTCCCGAAAAGTTTATGTTTAATTTTACGCTGCCGGTTACCGGACATGATTTGCTGGTCAACCAAAACTTTGCCGAAGCTTCAATGGCGGCGCAGAAAATGTTTATGGACGACCATACGGATATTCAGGACCAAAGTTTGTGGATGGTTATTTTGATGGCGTTTCTGGGCGGCATTATTCTTAACTTTATGCCTTGTATTTTCCCGATTTTGACAATTAAGGCCATTTCTTTGGCGCAGGGAACCATCAACAAGACTAAAAGCCGCATTGAGGCGCTGATTTATATGGCCGGCGTGATTGCTTCATTCTTGCTGATTGCCTCGGTTCTGGTCTGGCTGCGTTCCAAAGGCGAAGAAATCGGCTGGGGTTTCCAGCTGCAATCGCCGCTATTTGTGATTATTATGATTATCGTCTTCTTCATTATCTTTTTAATGCTGCTGGATGTGGTCAATGTTCGCAATCCGTTTGCCAACAGGGTCGGACGCATTTCTTTCACCCGTCGCAAAATCAATGCTTTCTTTACCGGCTTTTTTGCCGTTCTGATTGCCAGCCCCTGCACGGCGCCGTTCATGGGGATTGCCATCGGCTATACGCTCTCACAGCCGATTTATGTGTATTATCCGGTATTCTTGTCGCTGAGTATAGGCTATGCCCTGCCCTTTACGCTGGTCGGAATGTTTCCGAAAGCAGTACACAAGGTTTTGCCCAGACCCGGAAAATGGATGGATATTCTGAAAAAAATCTTTGCTATTCCGGTCTTTTTGACCTGCGTATGGCTGGTTTGGGTTTTGAGCAATCAAATGCAAAACAGGCCTGAGGGCGAATTGCAGTCTTTGACCTGGGAGAAGTTTGACGCAAGGAAAATTGAAACTCTGGCGCAGGATAATCAACCGGTTTTCATTGATTTCACGGCCAAATGGTGCATTACCTGTCTGGTGAACAAGAAAATTGCCCTGCAGTCAGATGATTTTATTGAGCTGGCCCGCAAGCAGGGAATCCATCTGTTTCGCGCAGACTGGACGAATAATGACCCGGAAATCTCTAAAGCGCTTGAGGCCTACGGGCGCCGCAGTATTCCGTTGTATATTTATTATGACGGGCACGGCATTGATTATAAAATTCTGCCGCAGCTGCTGACCCCGCAGATTCTGATAGATGAGCTTAAGAAATAGCGGAAACAGAAAAGCCCCTCAAATGAGGGGCTTTCTTTTATTTATGCCGGGACTTCTTCCGGCGTTGAAGACAGAGCAACAAGCTCTGATGCCGCCGCGATTTCTTTTTCCAAGTCCTCACATTGTTTGGTCTTGTCAATAATCGCTCTGGCGTCGTCTATAAGCTTCT
>URWU01000235.1 GCA_900551585.1 uncultured Alphaproteobacteria bacterium
GATGTAGCTCCGTCTCGTGGGCTCGGAGATGTGTATAAGAGACAGATATAGTCATGATTACAATTTTTAAATTTCAGATTGCAGAGACAGTAGAACAAGTAATTAATAATATCCTTAATCCCGCAAAGTTTTCTAATGGAGAGCCTTATTGGGACGGATATGAATATGAAGGAGAATATCATATAAAAGATACGGACTTCAATTGCGAAGCCTGCGCTTTTTTTGAAAACGGCTCCTTTGTTATTAATACTTGTTGGTCCAAATATTCATATGTTCTGACCCCCAATAAAAATGGTGGTTGTGATGTAGAATTTGACGGACCTATGGGAGCTCTCTTTACGCAGAATCTTCTGCCAAAGATGACTTATGTTCCCAATACGCTTAAGGCCAAAATGGAAGACACTTGCTGGTTATCAATAAGCGACTATATCGCTTTCCGTATCAATAATGATATGGGACTTCCGACAGGCGCAGGTGCTTGGCTAAACGGTTCTTTCAACAATGAAATCCCTGTAATAGGGACTTGGAACGAACCGGTGGACGCTGAGTTGCTTGACCTCTATGTTATAAACCGTGCGGCCTAAAAATCTGAAAAACAAAAAAAGAGTGGTACTTCGGTGCCGCTCTTTTTTGTATTTGTAAAGAGATTAAGCTTTTACATTTATTTTTTTAAGAATAAGATATTAAAAAATCTAGTTTTATTAAGGATTAAGCCATGCGGAAAATAACCGAATTATCAATGCCTGAAGAAATAAAATGCAAAAGAATAAATCTTGTCTGCAGAAATCATGATTATGACCGCCAGATTTGCAGTATTCTGAATAAAAACAGAGATTATTTGAAAAAATATCTCCGCTGGCTGGACAAGAATAAAACGCTGGCCGATACCATCAACACAACCTCAAATATGATGACCAAATGGCAGAGCAAACAACAGTTTAATTATTTGATAACCGATAAAAAAGGCACGGTACTCGGGGCTGTCGGTGTTGCCAATATCAATAATTTGGACCGTCATGTTGAATTCGGCTATTGGTTATGCCGGGACAAAACCGGCTGCGGCTATATGGGAGAAGCCCTGAAAAAATTGGAACAAGTGTTATTTGCCAAAAGAATCCGTCGGTTGGAAATTGAATGCGCGGCAACAAATAAGCCGTCAATTAATGTTGCCGTCAGAAACGGTTATGAGCTTGAATGCACAAAAAAAGAATATTTCAATCTTAACGGCGTGTTTGAAGACGCCCTTGTTTATATCAAAATGAACCCCGAAAGATGATAAGAAAAAAGCCTTCTGAAAAGAAGGCTCTTTATTTTGACAACTTTTTGATGATATGTCATCAAACTTATCATGAGACCTGGTCTTGATAGCAAAAACACCCTGACTAAACAATTTTTAAAAAAGTTCAGACAAGGTGTTTTTCATTATTGTCAAAGTTGTTTAGAATAAAACAAAAAATCCATGGACATAAATCCCAACTGGAGATGTTCTGTTTTTTCATAGTGATAACCGTCCCTTAACAAGAGTTCTTGCGAGCGCCGGTTTTCAACATCACAAGACAGGGTGATAGAGGAATATCCGGCCTTTTTCATCAAAGATTCAAACAGCTGCGTTGCTTCATAGCCAAATCCTTGCCTTTCATAGGCGCATCCGGTGGCTCTTGACCGCATGATTGAATGATTGCTGATTTCATCGCCAAAAATAAAGCCGACCATTTTCTGCGTTGCATTATTTATCACAAAATATCCGGTAAACTTGTCATTGTTATATTGTTGGGCAATAAATTTTTTGGCATCGTCAATGTTATAAAAATGCAAAATCAAAAATTTTTCCCATTCAGACTTTGAGGTCAGATATAACTGATAAAACTCTTTGCATTTATCAAATGAAAACGGCTCTAAAGAAACCAGCCTTCCTCTTTTGGAACGGACTGTTTTTAATATTTTTCCTTCTTTCATAAAACATATTTTAATGATTAAACATACTAATTCAATTAAGATACCTTCTTTATAAGTTATTTTGAAAAAAAGACAATAAATTTTTATCCTCCGGCCTGTCTGCAAATGATAAAGGTTTCAAGGAAACGAAAAACACACATATATATTTACATTAAAGGCACCCTTTATAGGATGCCTTTTTTCTTGTCTTCGTCGATTTTAGATTTACGAATATGTGCCAAACGAGTAGCTTCCCAGCACATATTGTCAAAAGCGCAATCAAAGGGTTCGTGTATAAAACCGTTATCTAAGCAATGGTTATACATTTCAATTCCAAATTCTTGGCAGAAAGCATCTTTGGTGCCCTTTTTTTGTGTCGTAACATATTCAATCGCCTGAACTTTTTTCTTAAAAAACAGTTCTTCACGTTTCATTTGGGGAGACTTATACCACATTTCAGAAATCATTCCCGCGAGGAAAATAGATGAGGCGAAGAAAAAGAGGGTATTAATATAGTCTTTATGCAAGAAATTATCTATACTTAAACCTCCTGTAACGACCAAACCCAAGCCAAAGACGCAAGTAATAAAGATTTTTGTTTTCATAATGATAATATTTTAATCTGTCTCTTATACACATCTGACGCTG
>URWU01000236.1 GCA_900551585.1 uncultured Alphaproteobacteria bacterium
AGATGTGTATAAGAGACAGATACCGAACGGCAGCTTGCGTGAGGTTGAATCAACCACATTGCGGAATTGCGTGAAAATTGCCTGAGCGGTTTCCGGACGCAGATATCCGAAAGACGAACCGTCATCAACCGGACCGATTGAAGTTTTAAACATCAGATTAAACGGACGCGGCTCGGTTAAATCGGTTGAACCGCAGTTCGGACATTTGCCGTCTTTAATATGGTCGGCACGAAAACGGCCTTTACATTTTTTACAATCCGTCATCGGGTCGGAGAAAGTATCTTCATGGCCGGAATAATGCAACACTTTCTGATTAGTCAAAATCGCCGCGTCCAATCCCTCGATATCATCGCGTTCATAAACCATAGCGCGCCACCAGGCTGCTTTCAGATTATTCTTCAATTCCACACCCAGCGGACCGTAATCATACACGCCCTGCAGACCGCCATAAATATCAGAATTTTGAAAAATAAATCCGCGGCGTTTGCATAAGGCGACCAACTGGTCCATAGAAGTTGCTACCATTTTAACTTTCCTCAAAAAATTTCTGTCATGCCGAAAGCTGTCCCGGCATCACCTTAAACCAAAATTAACTTATCATTTCTATAATGATTATTCACAAAATGCAAGCGGAGATAAACAAAATGGTAAAAAAGACTAAAGTCGCCCTCATTTATGACTTTGACGGCACCTTAAGCACAACTGATATGCAGAATTTTGCCTTAATTCCCGAGTTTGGCATGAAACCTGAAGACTTTTGGAAAGCCGCTAACCAGTGGAGTGTCGACCATTGCGCCGACCAGGTCACCGGCTCGATGTACTACTTTGTCAAAATGGCTCAGGAAAAAAACATTGCCCTCACCCGCGAAAACTTCGCTTATGCCAGCGAGAATATTCAGTATTTTGAAGGCGTCTTAACTTGGTTCGACCGTATCAACGACTACGGACGCAAACTTAATCTGGATATTGAACATTATATCATTTCCGCCGGTTATGAAGAAATCCTCTGCGGCTGCAAAATCCGCAAATATTTCAAAGACGTTTTCGGCTGCAGCTTTGCTTTTAATGATGAAGGACGCCCGGTTTGGCCGGCCCGTGTCATTAACTACTCCACCAAAACCCAGTATCTGTCAAAAATAAACAAAGGACTGGGCAAACTGGAAGACCGTGCCGTCAACGAATTTATGCCTGATAATCAACGGCCGATTCCTTTCACCCGCATGATTTATTTTGGCGACGGCAGCACCGACATTCCATCGATGAAACTGACCAAAGAACGGGGCGGTAATGCTATTGCTGTTTATGACCCCAAAGGCAAAGACCATAACACGGCCCTCAAACTGCTGCGCGACGGCCGCGTCAATTTTGCTCTTCCGGCAGATTATCGCGAAAATCACCAAATTGACAAGGTGGTCAAAACCATTCTCGACAAACTTGCCACCGAACGCGATTTAGATGTTTTGAAAGCCAAAGAAGAAAAGAAAAAAATCATTACCAAACCGAAAGAAAGTAAATGATAACCATCCGCCGCGAAACACCGCAGGACTATGACGCCGTTTATGAAGTCACAAAAAATGCTTTTGCAACCGCCGAACATAGTGATGGTGATGAACAAAATCTGGTCATCAGACTGCGCAAAAGCACGGTTTTTATTCCCGAATTATCTTTGGTTGCCGAACAAAACGGCAAAATCGTCGGCCACATCATGTTTACCAAACTGAAAGCAGGAAATACCACTCAGCTCTCTCTGGCACCGTTATCTATTGCTCCTGATTTTCAAAAACAGGGTATCGGCGGAATGCTGATTAACGAGGGACATAAAATCGCCCGGCAGCTCGGCTACGAATATTCTATACTGGTCGGCCATCCGTCATACTATCCGCGCTTTGGCTATGTCAATGCTGCCGACTTTGGCTTCAGCTGTCCTCTGGAACTTCCGGAAAATGTCTTTATGGCCTACGATTTACAGGGCAAAGGAACGATTATCAATGCTGCAATCGAATACCCGAAAGAGTTTTTTGAAAAATAATAAAATAACACAACAAAAAAACTCTTGCCAAATGCAAAAAATTATCTTAGATATATGAACACCAAGACATATTGGGGTGTCGCCAAGTGGTAAGGCAACGGTTTTTGGTATCGTCATTCGTTGGTTCGAATCCAGCCACCCCAGCCAGACTGCATAAAGGCTCGAGATTCTTCTCGAGCCTTTATTTTTCAATACTTACAGAGAATTAAAGAAGTTCGCAAATCTCAATCATGAACCTATAGCTAATCGCAACGCATTGTTTTCAAAGCATTTTTATAGTTCGTATCCAGTCAGGGTTATTTTGCGTCTTTTATACTATAAGGAGTATATTTAGGCTTTTTGATTGGTGGAACAACCTCACCATTAGGGTCAATAAGTTTGTGATCCTCAAAAGTATAACCTTCTTTCTTAAGCTCTACCCACATTTCAATTAAACAATTCAAAAAAGCTATCATATCTTTATTTAGTTCTACAGACATCACCCCTCACTTTCGTCTGTCTCTTATACACATCTCCGAGCCCACGAGACGGAGCTACATCTCGT
>URWU01000237.1 GCA_900551585.1 uncultured Alphaproteobacteria bacterium
CTAGTCGTCGGCAGCGTCAGATGTGTATAAGAGACAGATTAAAAACAATAAAAGTTTTAAGTGGAGAATAATCATGGCTGATACCAAATCTTTTGACCAACTGAAAGATGAAATTAAAGCAAAAGTCGAAAAAGGCTTCGTTCTTGATGATGATAAAATGGCCGACTTAAAAGAGGCTTTGGAAAAGAACGGCAACGACATCAGCAAAATCAATATTAAAGACTTTTGTAAAGAAGAAAAGCAAGAAGAAAACAACAACGGCAAACCGCCTTTAACCGTCAACGATAATGACGACAAACCTGTTGCAGAAAATACCAATGAAGGCAGCACGGACACATCTGCCAACGAAGACAGTACCTGGAAGCAGGATTGTCTCCATGACTGGCGCGAATGGGCACAGAATAATAATCTGCTCTTTGAAGATTCAAACGTTCCGACCGGACGTTTTGACGTCTCTTTCCGTTTGTACGAAAACGAAGATAAGAAGAAAGAAAAAGACTTTGCGGCCGAAATCAGCTATAAAGGCCCGAATAACATGACCCTGCGCGGACCAAAAGGCAAGACCCCTGATGACCGCTTTTTCAACCAGGCTGTTGTTCAGGCTATGAAAAACGGACCGGATATTGAATTCGGCGACATCAAAAATCCCGAGTTCAAAGCCAAATTAATGGTCGCCTGCTATGCCAACGGCGCGAATATGCTCAAAGCTCCTTCTGAAGAAGAAATCAGCAAATGGCCCAAGGATTTGCAGGATATGGTCAACAAAGCCAAAGAAGCTGCTGCAAATCATCAGCCGGAGAGAACTCAGGAAAACACACCGGAAAAAAGTGAAGAGGCTCCCTCTGCCGCAGCTGCCCGGATAGCAGAAATTCGCAGCAAAATTCAAAGCAGACAACAAAGTCTGCAAACAGCTGAGGAAGCGGCAAAAGCTGCCGGAAAAAAATTGCAGGCAGAAGAGATAAAAAATATCTCTCAGGAAGGCATGAGCGCAGAAGAAATTAAACTGCGCGAATTACGCGGACAAGCCAAAGGCGGTGATAAAACCGCAGGCCACGAACTTGATAAACGTCGTTATAACACAATGACCGACGAATTCAAATATGAGCGTGAAGCCGAAATGGAAGCTGACGGAAAAACACCGAAAAAAGACAAAGAAGGCAAAACTATCTACAAGAAAGATAAAGACGGTAAAGATATCTACAAAACCAATGACAAAGGACAGAAGATAAAAACCGCCGCTTATCAGGCTTTCTTAACCAAAGCGGGAAACAACCTCAGCAAATAATCACTAAACCCCGGATAATCCCCGGGGTTTTCTTTTGTCAATAAAATATTTGTATGAAAGCTGACAGAAATTTTATCCCGTCCATCAGCCAGCCATGAATACACCGGTTACTTTGGAAAACCGTTTGTCTGCCGCAAACACTCGCCAATCACCATTACGGCCGACACCGCCACATTAATAGAGCGGGCTTTCTCGTTCATCGGAATAAGCAGGCGGGCATCAACCGTCTCATGAACTTCTTGCGGCACACCGGCACTTTCACGTCCCATCAGGATAATATCATTCGGCTCAAACTTAAAATCATAATAAGGCTCTGAGGCATGCGTTGTCAGAAGAACGATACGCCCGTATTCCTGCGGATGTTCTTTGCGATATTCAAGAAAATCGTACCAGGAATTATGGCGGCGATATTTAACCATATCAAGATAATCCATTCCCGAACGTTTAAGAGTGCGTTCCGAAAAAATAAAGCCGCAGGGCTCAATAATGTCTAATTCCACGTCCAGGCAGGCCCCCAAACGCAGCAAGGTACCGGTATTTTGCGGAATATCAGGTTGAAACAAAGCCAAACGCATAAATTCTCTCCTAAAAAACTGATTTTCTTTTGGACTACACGATTGACTGCTTAAAATCAAGCATAAAAAAACAGGTCCCGTCATCACGACGAAACCTGCCAAAAAATTAGAATAGAAATGTAGGATTATTTATCCCAGATAATATCTTCTTCCGAACAATACCGTAACGATTTCATCAACGGTCTTGGCTTCATAGAAACTTTCACTGTCTTTGAAATAATTGTATTTATTGCGAATGAGATTCTTGGTATTGCCCAATTTGAGCTCGTAAGCCATTTTCTCGCGGCAATATTGAACTGAATCTTCGGAATGCGGCAGCAAGCCGTTAAAAAGCACTTCGCGGGGATCATGAAGGCGACCGGTCTTGTCAAAAATAAAAGCCGTCAAATCTGCTTCAAATTTTTCCCGCCGGATATTTCTCTCTTTCAATACCGAAACAAATTGGTGGACATAGTCCTCAATCGTATTCAAACAAGAAACAAATTTAGCTCTTATTTGCAATTTCAGACAAACGCGTTCCCAAAGACGGACGGCATTTTTATAATATACCACGGTATCACTTTCAATACCGGTACGGATACCCGTAATTTCAGAAAATTCTTCTGTAATAACGTCTTCCAACCATTCTTGTTCTTCTAAAATTCCCATAACTTTTCGTTTTTAGATTAAATAATATCTGTCTCTTATACACATCTGACGCTGCCGACGAC
>URWU01000238.1 GCA_900551585.1 uncultured Alphaproteobacteria bacterium
TACGAGATGTAGCTCCGTCTCGTGGGCTCGGAGATGTGTATAAGAGACAGCCCCTAATGTAAAGAGAGAGATAATGAAAAACGGTTTATATATTGTTGCCACGCCGATTGGCAATCTCGGAGATATTTCGCCGCGCGCGATTGCCGTTCTGCAGGAAGCGGATGTCATTGCCTGCGAGGATTCGCGAGTCACGAAAAAACTTTTCTCTCTTTTGGGAATCAGCCTGCATAAAACCTTCATCACGCTGCATGACCATAATGAAGACGAACAGGCGCAGAAAATCATCGATTTGATTAACGAAGGCAAAGCCGTTGCGCAGGTCAGCGATGCCGGTTCGCCGCTGATTTCCGATCCCGGTTATAAGCTGATTAAACGCTGCCGTGCCGCCGGTGTTTATATTACCACGCTGCCCGGCTGCTGTGCGTTGATTTCGGCTTTGCAGCTTTCGGGACTGCCGACCAATCGTTTTATGTTTGTCGGTTTTATTCCCAACAAAGACAAAGCGCGGCAGGATTTGTTCAAAAAATATCAAAATCTCGATTCGACCCTTATTTTTTATGAAACAGCGCCGCGGATTATCAAAACCCTGACCGCCGCCAAAGAAATTTTTGGTCATCGTGAAATGGCCGTTGCCCGCGAAATCAGCAAGGTTTATGAAGAATGCCTGAGCGGCAGCGCCGAAGAATTAATTGCCCATTTCAATACCGCCGAACCGAAAGGCGAAATGGTGTTTATAGTCGCTCCGGCCGAAGAAAACGCGGCGCCGGAAATCGACCTTGAGGTTCTGCTGCGTGAAAAATTGGCGGAGTCCAGCCTCAAAACCGCGGTCAAGGAAATTGTCGAAACTTACAATTTGAACAAAAATGACGTTTACGAACAGGCGTTGAGGATAAAAAATGAGCAAGAATGACACTTATAACAGCGGCAGACTGGCCGAATGGCTGGCTTTGTTTTATCTGATGAGCAGGGGATATTTTCCGGTCGGCAAAAATGTCGTGACCGGCAAAGGCACGCATGCCGGCGAGGTTGACCTGATTGTCCGCAAGGGTAAACTGCTGGTTTTTGTAGAAGTCAAAAAACGCCAAAATCTTGAAAAAGCCGCCTATGCCATTTCCGAACGCCAAAAACAGCGCATTATCCGCGGTGCCGAGGCCTTTTTGAAAAAACATAAAAAATTTGATGCTTTTGACATTCGCTTTGACGCAATTTTAGTAGAATTTCCCTGGCATATCCATCATCTGACCAATGCCTGGATTTCGACTATGCTGTTTTGAGCTCCGGCAGATGAGCCAGCAGCTGGTCTTTGCTTAAGCTGAAATCGCTGTTAACCCACATTTGCTCCAGACTGTCGAGAATATCACCGATATGACGGTTATCTTTGACGCCGGCGCTGATAATGTCGCGGCCCTTAAGCGGAAAAACCGGAATCTCCGTCTCTTCGATATTTTTGATAATATCCTTACTGGTGGTAATAACCCGTCTTTGCAGAGACTGTTCAATCAGCAGTTTGTTCATGGCAAAATCTTTGCCATAGAGGTAAATCATCTTTTTCAGTTCCTGCGGAATGATAAAATCATCAAGAGAAACTTGGATTCGCGCCCATTCGACAAAGTCCTGCTTTTGTTTTTTGCTGAACTTCATGCGGTTTGCCAAATTCTCAGCCAAGTTCTCGTCCGGCGTATAAAGAATAAACATTCTTCTGACCGGATCATAAGGCAGAACGCCGAGATTGACGTTTTCAATGAGAAAATTCAGGCTCTCGATATTTTCTTCTTTCGGGGTCGGCAATACATATCCGAGAATATCATTCTCGGCCATGATTTTAATGGTTGCGCCGGCTTTGGGTGTCAGCAGGATTTTAAACAATTCATCACGGATTCTTTCCATCGACAGGGTTTTGAGTCCGTCTTTGTTTTCCGCACAGGCCGCCAGAGCCTTTTTATCAATCGGTGTTTTGGCAAATAATGAATAAAAACGAAAGAAACGCAGGATTCGCAGGTAATCTTCCTTAATCCGCTGCGCCGGCGAGCCGATAAAACGCACCACGCCTTTTTCCAAATCGTCAATGCCGTTGTAATAGTCAAAAACATTGCCTTTTTCATCGGCATACACGGCGTTGATAGTCAGGTCGCGGCGGCTGGCGTCGATTTCCCAGTCGGTAGTAAACTCAACAACGGCATGACGCCCGTCGGTTTTAACATCTTTGCGCAGAGAAGTCACTTCCAAAACATTATTATCAATCACCACGCCGACCGTACCGAATTTAATCCCGATTGGCACGGTTTTAAGATTGTGCTCGTCACAGGCCTCGACCAGCTCTTCGGGGCTCAAATCCGTAGCGAGGTCCAAATCAAATCCTTCGCTTCCGGTTAAAGCATCGCGTACCGCACCGCCGACAAAACGCAGCGCGCCGCCGTGCTCCTCTACGGCCTGAAACAGTTTGAAGAACTTTTTGTTTTTGACAATTTTATTAATATCCAGATAGTTATCTCTCTGTCTCTTATACACATCTGACGCT
>URWU01000239.1 GCA_900551585.1 uncultured Alphaproteobacteria bacterium
TCTACACTCGACTAGTCGTCGGCAGCGTCAGATGTGTATAAGAGACAGGCATAATAACTTTTGCTTTAAAAAGGTTGTAATCTGTCATTTGATAGCTATATCTTGTTAAGGCCGCAGCTTATGGAACATAAGTTGAACGTTGGAAAGAAAAGAGGTTGAGAGAGTATGAGTAAAGAACTGATTGTTAGAAATTCTGCTAATCTTCCGGTTTTGGCCGAAAGTAATTCTCTGGTATCATATCTTGAAAAAATCAAAAAATTTCCGCTGTTGAGTGAAACAGAGGAACATGATTTGGTTTGTGCTTTTCAGCAAAGCGGTGATTTGATTGCCGCCCAAAAACTGGTGACATCTCATCTGCGTCTGGCTGCCAAAGTTGCTTTGACATACAAATGTTACGGTTTGCCGCTGCTTGATATTATTTCCGAAGCCAACATCGGTTTAATGCAGGCTGTCAAAAAATTTGATTTGGACAAGAAAGTCCGTTTGGCGACTTATGCCGTCTGGTGGATTAAAGCCGCCATCAATGATTATGTTCTGCGTTCGTGGTCTTTGGTCAAAATCGGTACCAAAGCCGCCCAGAAAAAACTTTTTTATAACTTGAACCGCATTAAGTCTCGTCTGGGTATTTATGAAAATAAAGAGCTGGAGCCTGAAGTCGTCAAATCAATTGCCCGTGAACTGGTAGTAGACGAAAATGATGTAAAAGAAATGAATGGTCGCTTGTCGGGAGATTCTTCGCTAAATGTGATGGTCTCTGATGAAGACGAAACAGAAAGAGTTGATTTTCTTGTTGACAAAAGACAAAATATAGAAGAAAATATCAGTTCCAAGCAAGAAGCAGGCTTTAAGCAGAAGATTCTCTACAAATGTCTGAGTGCTTTAAGCGAGCGGGAGCAATACATTATCAAACACCGCATGCTCACCGAAGACCCTTGCACCTTGGAAGATATCGGCGTCACATTTAACATCAGCAGAGAACGCGTTAGACAAATTGAAAAGAAAGCGTTCGATAAGTTGTCGTCGCTGGTAAAGCTTGAATTACAACAAGAATTTTGATATAATAAACCACACAGAAAGGCCGGGGAGCAAAAAAATGGAAGCTGCCGTTGCACCACATATTTCCGCAGATATCGCCGAACAGGACAAAGCTGAAGCGATGTTTTTTGACGCGGAAAAATTCTTTGCCGAAGCGCGTCGCCGTATGGAAATTCGTTTACAAAAAATCCGCGGTGAAGAAACTTCCGGCGAGTCCAAAATTTTTGTTCATGCCAACGATTATTCCCGTTCATAACGGCTTCTGGTAATTATACCGTTTTTCAAAGACACCTGTTTAAGGTGTCTTTGGCGTTTTAAATCCTTGCTATTTGCGGCACTTTTCTTTAAGTTAACTTGCATATCAGTTAATGGGGAACCGGATATGAATGATTGTCTTCAAAATCTTATTGCCAAACTTCGCGCTGCCGGAGCGGATTCGCCGCGCTTGGAAGCAAAGATGATTCTGGCTCATCTTTTAGGCTGCGAAGAAAGCGATTCCGATTTGGAAAACAGCTGTTTAAATGAAGCTCAACAGAGGGTTGCCGATGAAATCATCGAAAAACGGGGGCGCCATTGGCCGCTGTGCAAACTGCTCGGTCAAAAAGGCTTTTACAAATATGATTTTGTTGTCAGTGAAGATGTTTTGTCACCGCGTCCTGATACCGAGGTTTTGGTCGAGGCCGCGATTGATGAAGCCAAAGCGGCAAAGACTGAAACGATTCTCGACCTTGGAACCGGCTCCGGCTGCATTATCCTGTCGATTTTGGGAGATGTCCCCGGTTTAAGGGGCTATGCTGTAGATGCCTCGGAAAAGGCTTTGCTGATAGCCGCAGAAAATGCCGAGCGCCTGAAGCTCGATTCCCGGGTAAAGTTTTTTCATGGCAGCTGGTTTGATACAGATTTACCGGCGCGTCTGGGGACAAAATTTGATATGATTGTTTCCAATCCGCCTTATATCGCCAGTTCGGAAATTGCCGATTTGGAGGAGGAGGTCAAAGCCCATGACCCGCTGAGCGCTTTGGACGGCGGCGAAGACGGCTTGCTGCATTATCGGCAGATTGCGGCTCTGAGCGCAAAAATAATTAATCCCGGGGGTTTAATTCTGCTTGAGGGCGGCTTAAATCAGGAGAACGAGATAACAGATATCTTTGTTGCAGCCGGATTTGTTCTGCAACGTGTCGTTGCCGACCTCAGCGGCATAAACCGCTGCATAATTTTGAAAAAATAATTTGCAATTACAAAATTTATCTGTATTATCCCAAACAGTTGATAACCTGATTCTTAAATGGTTTCACAAGATGCTTTTTTAATTTTTGTTTTGCATCGAAAATTTCTCAAAAACAAAACATTTTAATTTTAAGTTTTAATAATAGTCATTCAGATTTATTCTGATGATATTGATTTTGTATGTAGGCATATATGCTGTCTCTTATACAAATCTACGAGCCCACGAGACGGAGCTACATCTCGTAT
>URWU01000240.1 GCA_900551585.1 uncultured Alphaproteobacteria bacterium
GATGTAGCTCCGTCTCGTGGGCTCGGAGATGTGTATAAGAGACAGGAACAGCAGGACGTAGTCTTTTTCGCAGAACATATTGGAGTTGACGGCGTTTAAGATACGTTTGATATAGTTGTTGTTTTCATAGAGCGCGCGCGGATTATAGTCTTTGCGTTTCTTCTGGATTTCTTCTTCGGTCAGCCCGAACAGATAGAAGTTGTCATCGCCGACTTCTTCGCGGATTTCAATATTGGCGCCGTCCAGAGTACCGATTGTCAAAGCGCCGTTTAAGGCAAACTTCATGTTACCGGTGCCGCTGGCTTCAAAACCGGCGGTAGACGATTGAACGCTGAGGTTGGCGGCCGGAATCAAAACTTCTGCCAAAGAAACTTTATAATCCGGAATAAACACGACTTTCAGCATATCATTGACGGCCGGGTCGTTGTTAACCACATCTGCCACATTATTAATCAGTTTGATGATGAGTTTGGCAAAATTATAAGACGGAGCGGCTTTGCCGGCAAAAATGTAAGTTTTGGGGCATTTCGGCTTAACATTGTCTTTGATAATGGCCAGATAATCGCCGATAACCTGCAAAATCGTCATCAATTGGCGTTTATATTCGTGAATACGTTTGGCGTGAACAATAAACATGCTTTCCGGGTCAACAAGAATATTGTTGGTTTTGAAAATAACTTTGGCCAGACGGGCTTTATTGGCTTTCTTAATGTCTGAGAAATCTTTGATAAAGCTGTCGTCATTAACATAATCGTCCAAAGCCTGCAAGTCGCTGAGGTGGGTAACCCAGCTTTCGCCGATTTTGGAACTGATAAGTTCAGCCAAAGCATTATTGGCATGCAACAGCCAGCGGCGCGGTGTGATACCGTTTGTAACATTGGTAAATTTCTGCGGCCATAATTGGAAAAATTCGGGAACCAGTTTGGTTTTAATCAGGTTCGAGTGGATTTGCGCCACACCGTTGACCGAGAAAGAACCGACAATAGACAGATTCGCCATGCGGATGATTTGTCCGGCGCCGTCGCCGCTGACAATAGAAACTTTGCCGAGCTTTTCGGAATCATTGCCGAATTTTTCGCGAGCAAATTCCATAAAGCGGCGGTTGATTTCATAAATAATCTGCAGGTGGCGGGGCAGCAGTTCTTGGAAAATACGTGCCGGCCAGGTCTCAAGAGCTTCGGGCAGCAGCGTGTGGTTGGTGTAAGCAAAGGTGCGGGTGACAATATCCCAGGCCGTATCCCATTCCTGCCCGTGAATATCGACCAGCAGTCTCATCATTTCCGGAATAGCAATCGCCGGGTGGGTATCATTGAGCTGAATGCAAACCATATCCGGCAGCTGCTTGAAGTCATTGCTCTTTTCCAAAAAGCGGCGGATAATATCCTGCATTGCGCAGGAAACAAAGAAATATTGCTGTGTCAGGCGCAATTTTTTGCCTGATTCGACGGCATCGGACGGATACAAAACTTTTGAAATTGTTTCTGTGGCGATTTTATCACGAACCGCGTCAATATAGCCGCCTTCGTTAAAAATGTTAATATCAAGTTCATCGTCGGTTTTGGCCGAGAAGAGACGCAGATAGTTAACGGCTTTGCCGTCATAACCGACAATCGGAAAATCGTAAGGAACGCCGTAAATGTTCTGGGTATTCATCCAGATATAATTTTTGTTGCCGGAACCATCGTCCATTACTTCCACTTCGCCTTTAATCGGAATGCGGACGGTGCGGTCGGGGCGCGCAAACTGCCACGGAGAGTCCTCGCCGAGCCAGCTGTCTGCCTGCTCGATTTGATAACCGTTTTCAAATTTTTGTTTGAACAGGCCGAACTGATAGTTGATTCCATAGCCGAAACCGGGGATTCCGAGAGAAGCCATCGAGTCAAGATAGCAGGCAGCCAAACGGCCTAAACCGCCGTTGCCGAGCGCCGGATCATATTCCGTATCAAAAATTTCCTGTAGGCTGAAGTCGGGAAAACCCTCGATTTTAATATCTTTGATAATATTAAACAAACCAAGGTTGTGAAGGTTGTTTTCCAAAGAGCGGCCAATCAGATACTCCACCGAAAGATAATAGATTCTTTTGGTGTTGCATTTGTTGTAGCGCGCCATGGTTTCATACATTTTATCCATGGCAAATTCTCTGACGGCCAGAGCAATCGCATTCAAAGCTTCATCTTTATTAATTTCGCTGGTTCTCTTGCCGATGAAATATTTAATATAGTGTTCAATCGAAAGTTTCAGCCGGGCTTTGTCAATTTCGCTGATAATAACAGAATCTTTTTTGCTCAATTTCATCTCCTTGTTGCGCTTACATACCTATTTATCCAACACCATAATATTAATTGTTTGAAATATAGTTAATAAGATAGGCCGTAATTCGAAATAATAAACGTTTTAGTTAGAGTTTTTTTAACAAATAAAGTTGCAAAATAATCACAATAAAATATCTGTCTCTTATACACATCTCCGAGGCCCACGAGACGGAGCTACATCTCGTATGCC
>URWU01000241.1 GCA_900551585.1 uncultured Alphaproteobacteria bacterium
ACGAGATGTAGCTCCGTCTCGTGGGCTCGGAGATGTGTATAAGAGACAGGCATGGAGCCGTATTTTTCCAATAAATGCCCGAGCAGGGACGGTTCGCAGGTGAATTGCAGCAACAGGCCGTCATCTTCTTTCTTTTCAACGACAATGGCCGTGAAATCAGATTTTTCGGCAGGAATTCCTGCTGTATAAAAAGTGATGACATCGTTTGGTTTTAGGCGTTTGGAGTTTTTAACAAAGCTCCACCAGTTAATGCCGTCAACCGGGCGGTATAAAGTGACTTGGACTTCAGCTTCATTATGACGGCCGTATAATTTGGCGGGAATGACTTTGGTGTCATTAAAGACCAGACAATCGCCTTCTTCCAATAAATCGGGCAGTTCGGTAAAAATGCGGTCGGCAATTTTTCCGTCTTGCGACAGATCGAGCAAGCGGCAGCTGTCACGCGGTTCAGCCGGCTGGGACGCGATTAAATCCTTGTCTAATTCAAAGTCAAAAATATCCACTTTCATTGTCTTTAGTCCTTTATTTTTTCCTCTTTATATTATATACAGAACTTAACTGCAAGTTTAATTTTAATAGGAAAATTGTCATGTCTAAAATTGTTACGATGATACCGACACGAATGGCTTCGACACGCCTGCCGAATAAGCCTTTGATTGATATTAACGGCAAAACTTTGATTCAGCGCGTTTATGAAAATGTTAAAAAAGCTGTTCCCGGCGATATTATTGTCGCGGCCGGCGATCAGGCGATTGTTGACGAATGCGCAAAGTTCGGCGCCAAGGCAATTTTGACCGATCCGTCGCTGCCTTCCGGAACAGACCGGATTGCCGCGGCTTTGAAAGAGATTGACCTCAAAGGTGACAAATATGACATTGTGGTCAATTTTCAGGGAGACGGTCTCAATGTAGACCCAGCGGTTAACAATGAATTGATTGAGATGATTGAACGCACAGACTGTGATATTGCTACCTGCGGCATGATTTTTAAAACAAAAGAGGCGGCAGAAAATCCGACTAATGTTAAAATCGTGATGGGTTTGCGCGATGGAGAAACGGAAGGCCGCTGTCTTTATTTTACCCGCGCGGTTGCGCCTTTTACCCGTAATCCGGAGAAATGCAAAAATCAGGATTTGTACCACCATATCGGTATTTATGTTTACAAAGCTTCTTCTTTGAAAAAGTTTGTAGACCTGCCGGTCGGTGTTTTGGAAAATCGTGAATCTCTGGAACAGTTGCGCGCTCTTGAAGCCGGCATGACAATCCGAGCCAAATTGATTAACAAAATGGTTTTGGATGAGCGGGCGCCTGCGGATATTAATACTCCGGAGGAGTTGGGGGAAGCTCTCAAATATATTCGCTAAAACTCATCTAACGGGTATCCAGAGCGATTTTACGTTGTCTCAGAAAATCCATGTACTAATCTGTACACTAGAATTTTCTTCGCAACCAGAAATCACTCTGTATCCCTCATTATCTGAGTTTTAGGTGCTTTAAATCCGAAATGAATAGTTCTAATTGTTTTGTGAGTTGAGATGAAATTAAAAATAGCCTATCAAGGGGTTGCCGGTGCTTATTCGCATATTGCGTCGATGAGTGTTTATCCCAATCAGGAATATATTCCTTGTGATACTTTTGAAATTGCCATGAATCTGGTGCAAAACGGCCAAGTCGATTTGGCGATGATTCCGGTTGAAAATTCTAATGCCGGGCGTGTTTCCGACGTGCATTTTCTGCTGCCGCAAACCGGTTTGACAATTGTCGGCGAGTTTTTCCTGAGAATTGAACATCAACTGCTTGGTTTGAAATCTGCCGAGCTGAGCGATATTGTTTCCGCTTCTTCACACCCGCAGGCTTTGGCGCAATGTTCCGAGTTTTTGAAAAAGCATAATATCAAAGCCATTGCGCGGATTGACACGGCCAAATCATGTGAAGACGTGATTGCTTTTCAGGACAAAAGCAAGGCGGCGATAGCTTCCAAGCTGGCTGCCGAAATTTATGATTTGCAGATTTTGGCTTCCAATATTGAAAATGCCGCCAATAATACGACCCGCTTTTTGATTATGTCAAAAGAGAATACCGTTCCCGAATATGACGGTGAGAAATATATTACTTCTTTTATCTTCAAAGCCAAAAATATTCCGGCGTCTCTCTATAAAGCCTTGGGCGGTTTTGCGACTAACGGCATTAATATAACCAAACTTGAAAGTTATCTCCTTGAGGGAAAATTTGTTTCCGCGCAATTCTATCTGGAAGTTGAAGCCCACCCATCTCAGCAGTCTTTTAAAAATGCGATGGAAGAGCTATCTTTCTTTTCCGAGAGTGTGCATGTGTTGGGGACTTATATGGCTCATCCTTACCGCTATATGTAAAAAATGTGCAGAATTGGTTTCCGGAACAATTTTATGTTGTTCCGGAAATTTCTTTATACTTTATATCCAAAACCTGTCTCTTATACACATCTCCGAGCCCACGAGACGGAGCTACATCTC
>URWU01000242.1 GCA_900551585.1 uncultured Alphaproteobacteria bacterium
CTAGTCGTCGGCAGCGTCAGATGTGTATAAGAGACAGGACAAAGATTTACCATAAAATAGCCATTTTGACCGGCGCCGGCATTTCTGCTGAATCAGGCCTGGCCACTTTCCGCAGCGCAAACGGTTTGTGGAATAACCACAAGGTTGAAGACGTTGCTTCGATTGAAGGTTTTCAGCGCAATCCCGCTCTGGTTCACGATTTTTACAATGATTTGAAAGTCGAAGTGCAAAAAGCCAAACCAAATGCCGCGCATTTGGCTATCACCAAACTGCAAAAAAACTATCCGGCAGAAATCAGCGTCATTACCCAAAATGTCGATACCCTGCACGAAAAAGCCGGCAATCAAAATGTTTATCACATTCACGGACAAATCAACCAGGCTGTCTGCTTAAACTGCGGCCATGTTTTGGAAACCTTTGGCGACGTTGATACTGAAACTACCTGCCCCAACTGCCGAATTATGGGCATGATGAAGCCGAACATTGTCTTTTTCGGCGAAAACCTGCTTTGCATGGATAAAGTAGACGATTTTCTGCACAAATGCGATTTGTTTGTTTCCGTCGGCACTTCAGGCGTTGTTTATCCGGCAGCCGGTTTTGTTCAGCTGGCCAAATATTACGGCGCCGATACCATTGAGTTTACACTTGATACAACCGCTAACAACTATCTGTTTGACCGTCATATTTATGGCAAAGCAGGCGAAACGCTGCCCCGATACGTCGACGAACTTATTGCCTCTCTGCCATAACAAAAAAGCTCCTGATTCAGGGGCTTTTTAATCCAATCTCAGATGCATTTTTTGTTCAAGCGGCGTAAATCCGAGTTCTTCATAAAGTTTGTAAGCGCCTTTATTGTCATTAAAAACCCCAAGGCTGAGTTCCGCAATTTCCAAATCGCGGCAAATGGCAAACAGCTCATCCATCAAAGCTTTGGCAATGCCGCGGCGCCGAAATGCCGGCAAAACGCCCAAACCGCCGACATGGCAGAATTCTTCCGTTTCCAAATAAGGCCGAAATTTAATATCCGCCTGCAAAAGTCCGGCAATCTGCCCGTCAACTTCGGCAACCAACGCAATTGCCTTATCATCATCAAGAGACGCCTGCAAAGCCTGCATTTCAAATTCATCATCCAAAGGTTTGAAATAGCCGTTCAAAAATGCGCGGTGATGTTCTCTCATCTCCCGGCAGATTTCCAAAGCCTGAGTCAAATCTTGTTTTTGCAGCTTTCTGATAATCATTTTATATCCTGTCCTTCTTGTAACTTATAATCCGGAGAAATCTTTTCAAACAGCGAATAAATATCAACACCTGTTTTCTTATCAAAATATTGTTTCAAGGCCATTCTAGACCCAAACATCTCCGGAGAAACCGGCTGATGATAACGTACCGCATAATCTGCCGCCCGCTGTTCCATGGTCACCAAACCGCGTTTGTCGGCCATTGCATCTGCCATCTGAATTAAGCGGTCATAATCATTCAACGGATTCCGCACCGCAAAATCACAAACAAAATCATAATCTTTGTGATTATCAAAAAACATTTTTGCAACCTTTTCATAAGGCGGAAATTTATCAAATCCGAACATATGCAGCAAAGAAGCCCGCGCCGCTTCAAAATCGTCTTCTTTCAACAGTTCATAACCGATAATTCCGTGAAAACGTTTCTCAAAATCTTCCCGCATCTTGCCGGCATCATGCATCAGCCCCATGACATAAGCCCGTTCGGGATTTAAATCTTTTGTCAGAGTAGCAATCTCTTTTGCCAGCAGAGCCACCCCGTAAACATGATTATGAAACATATACCAGGTTCCGGGCTCTCGGCCTTTAGCCAAAGCATAATCGCGCATTTCTGAAATATAATCTTCGGCTTGTTGAGCAGAAAACATCAGACCTCTCAAATATTGTTCAAATCTTCAATATAAACCCAGCGTTTGATTTTTGAAAAATCAACCAATCCGTCTTTGCTGAGCCAGCGTTTGTCGGAAAGCTTGGAAACCACATAATCGCCGTTGCTTTCCTGAATCAGGCAGAGCTTGTCGGCCTTCGGCAAAACACCTGAATACCACAAAGTTTTGTCTTTCTTGATTTTAGAAAGATTTTTCTCGGCCGCATCCAGTTTATTACGCAGCACCAAATTTCGCCACTCGGCAAAAATAATGTATAAACCCAAGGCCAAAATCACTAACGGCATATATTTTCTCCTTATTGATTATTTTCAATAATCATAACACCAAAATTTAACTTTCCAATCATAAAAAAGAAAAGCCCCGCAAATTTAACGGAGCTTGGTTTTATCGGGTGTTCACAAACTAGTCATGAATCTTGTCATGCTCGCTTTCTTCATGATTGTCGCGGTCATGTCTGTCTTTGTCATGGCGGTCTCTGTCATGACGAGGGCCGCGGTCATGTCTTTTCATCTTTTTACCGTCTCTGCGGTCTTTATGAAAAGCCTCACGGTCAGCTTTCATTTTTTCCAGTTTAGCCT
>URWU01000243.1 GCA_900551585.1 uncultured Alphaproteobacteria bacterium
CGTCTCGTGGGCTCGGAGATGTGTATAAGAGACAGATTCACAGGAAGCTTTGGAGCTGTTAAACGACTTTAAAATTGATGTTATTTTACTGGATCAGCAAATGCCTGAAAAAAGCGGCTTGGAATTTGCCAAAGAATTAAAATCAGGAATGTTCGGCAGTAAAAATGTTCCTATCATCATGATTACAGTTGACACAAAAGAACAAACCGTATTAACTGCAAAAAACTTAGGCATTCAGGAATATCTGGTTAAACCGATTTCCCCGCAAGCCCTCAAGAAAAGAATTTGCAGCGCAATCGGCCTCAAACAGGAAAGAGTATAAACCTTGACGAACATAAATATCCTTCTGTTGTCCATCTTGCAGGGATTCACAGAATTTCTCCCTGTGAGTTCTTCTGGGCATTTGATTCTGTTTTCAAAATTCACAAGTTTCCCCGATCAGGGCATGGCCTTGGATGTCGCCATGCATGTCGGCTCAATCCTCGCTGTTATGATTTATTTTTCCGAAGACATTTGGGAGATGTTCAAAGGCCTTTGGAAAAGTTGGTTTATGCCGAATTTCAAAATCCCCGGCAACAAACTTTTCTGGCTGATTGTCATTGCCAGCATTCCGGCAATGGTTGTCGGCCTGCTCTTGAACGCCGAAGGAATGGAATGGATGAGAAGCGCCAAGCTCATCGGCTGGACGATTTTAGGCTACGGTTTGCTTCTTTATATTGCCGACAGTATCGGGATGACCATTCGCAAAATTAATCATTTGAGCATTTTAGATGCGATTCTCATCGGTTTTGCACAATGTTTGGCCTTAATCCCCGGTACC
This sequence comes from uncultured Alphaproteobacteria bacterium, assembly GCA_900551585.1. Lineage (GTDB taxonomy): Bacteria > Pseudomonadota > Alphaproteobacteria > RF32 > CAG-239 > CAJLXD01. The sequence goes on from URWU01000243.1 coordinate 821, forward strand.
AGCCGTTCGGGAATCACCATCACGATGGGCCGATTCTTAGGACTGGAACGCCGTGAAGCAGCCAAATTTTCGATGTTATTGGCCATTCCGACCATTATCGGCGCCGGATTATTGATTGGATTTGAACTTTATCAACAAAATAATTTAAAAGAAATCATTTTAGCTATTGACGGAATCACATATTCGTTTATATTCTCCATTGTTGCGATTTACGTTATTATGTGGTGGTTGAGAAAATCAACTTTCTTACCTTTCGTAATCTATAGAATAATTTTAGGAAGCCTCTTGCTTTTAGATTCTTATGGATATATACATATAACGCATTAAGCAAATAATGATTATGCCCTGGTGGCGGAATTGGTAGACGCGCATGCTTCAGGTGCATGTTGCCTCAGGCAGTGGAAGTTCGAGTCTTCTCCAGGGCACCATAACAAAGACCTCCTTTATGGAGGTTTTTTTTTATGGTGTTTTTTGAAACCACTCGAATTTTCCAAAGGAAGTTCGACAAGGACGAAAGGCGGACGGAAGTACGCCGGTGAGCAAAGCGAATGAGGACGAAGCGGCCGAGCATTTGCACAACAAAGCGCAGGCCAATCTTCTCCAGGGCTCCACAAACTCTTTGACCGCAGCGCAGTTGTTAAGCTGGTCAACCCCAGCGAAACTTACGAAGCAAGACCATAAAAAAACATCCCAATGGAGGGTAAGGAATAAAGACTTATCAACGCAAAAATAATTTAACCGTTGACGGAACTATGAAAAAAGACGGTAAAACGATTACTTCTATAAACAAGGAACTTTCCAGAAATAAACCGTCACGTTTAGACTTTAACGGTAAAGAACTTTCTTGGTACGAAGATGACAGTAGAGTTGCCTCTTGGAAAGGAATGTCAGGAAAACCTGATTACCAATGTAAAGAATATGCCACTATCAAAGGCAAAGGACCTCTTCCTGAGGGAAAATGGTTAGTCAGACAATCTCAACATCAGAATTATGATGAAACTCAAAAAACAATAAAACAGAAATTATATAATACCTTTGGCCGAGGAGAATGGCCAGGAGGAAAAATTTCATGGGGAAATAACCGCATTTGGCTAGAACCAGCACAAGGAACAGATAATAAAGACAGAACTCATCTCTCGATTCACGGTGGCAAAGAATATGGTTCAGGCGGGTGCATAGACCTAACCGATAAAATGGATGAATTTACCAATCGTTTCAAGAACTATGGTCACGATATGATTTTGAATGTTAAATATGATAAAGATTGCTGGTAAAAATCATTGAAACATTACAATGATTATTTATAATTATTTTATATTGAATATAAGGTGCAACCATGAAAACTATCAAACTTATTCCTTTTTATTTACTTCTGACTTTAAACCTTTTAGTAGCCGTAATCTTGATAACAGACTATCCAAGCACAATGAACTACGATATGCATTGGGGATACGAAGGATGCGGTTGGGGCTATAAAAATAAAATCAATTATACCATTATGATATTATTTGATTTGTTTCTCGTGATTGCACCTTCTGTTTATGCTTGGCAAAACCTAAAAGCAAACACAAAAAAAGCATATATTGCCGTTTCAATTCCTTTTTTTGTATATTTAATCAGATTTATTTATTACAAATTTTTCTTTAATATTTGATATATCTC
>URWU01000244.1 GCA_900551585.1 uncultured Alphaproteobacteria bacterium
GCAGCGTCAGATGTGTATAAGAGACAGCCTCCGAGGAGTTTGACAAAATTGACATAACCGATGTTGATATAGACTTTTTGAGAAATGTAACTTTAATGGATGCATATGCCTTTTTATCATATTGCAAAAATGAGCGCAATAATGATTCGGCAGCAAGAGCACGTAAAGTTACTTCAATCAGAATGTTCTATAAATATCTGACTGTACAGAGAATGTTTTTTAAGGAAAACCCTATGCTTGAGCTCGAAACGCCTAAGCTCAAAAAATCACAGCCGAAATATCTGACTCTTGATGAGAGTCTTAAATTGCTCGGCAGCGTTGATGGAAAACATAAAGAACGGGATTATTGCATACTTGTTTTGTTTTTAAATTGCGGACTGCGTTTGTCAGAGCTTGTTTCAATCAACTATAATGATATAAGAGACAATAACACAATTACGATAACAGGTAAAGGCAACAAACAACGTACAATATATTTAAATGACGCTTGTATGGATGCTATTAAAAACTATATGGCGGTTCGGCCCAAAGACGGTTTAAAAGAAAAGGACAAAGACGCGTTGTTTTTAAGCTCGCGGCTTCAACGCATAAGTCCTAAAACCGTACAGCATATTGTTTATGAGTATTTGGACAAAGCGGGTCTCGGCAACAGAGGTTTTTCGGCACATAAGCTTCGCCATACCGCCGCAACTCTTATGTACCAGCACGGGCATGTAGATGTATTGGTATTAAAGGATATATTGGGTCATGAAAATCTCGGCACAACGGAGATTTATACTCATATTGTTGATGAACAACTAAGAAAAGCCTCCGAAGCTAATCCGTTGGCAGAGGTTAAAGCAAGTAAAGCGAATAAAAATCCTTCTAAAAAGGAAGAGTGAGTTTTTCGGCTAAAAATCTTATATTTATTGTCGAAATTATTGAAATCAGTATTTCGGATACAAGCAAAACCGCATATCTAATCAAATACAGCTTTATAAATTTGTTCGGCATCACGGTATTATCCTTAATTTTCCTGTTTATGTCTCTGCACATAAGTATGCTTTCATGGCACGCCGCCAGCATTATTGATGAAGACAGTACAAACGGAATTAACATAACAATGCCGTAAAATTTCATACCGTCAATATTATATGTTCTGTATAAATATCCGGATATCAAGCCTATTCCGAGTCCGCGAAAAACCGGCTCAAGCCACGCTATAGGTTCGCCTATAAGACATAATCCGAATATAAACGGTATTAATAAAAACACACAGTCGCGAAGTAGCGTCGTGGCAAAAATAGTGAATAACGACTGTGACGATTTGGCAAGAAAATAATTCTTGATGAAAGATTGAATTTTTAGTGTATAATCATCTCCCGGATTTCTTAAGCTCATAGTGCCAAAAACAAGTCCTATAATAAAAACCGTCATAAGCAAAAACATTTTTTGGCTCAATATTCCAATCTTTGCGGCTTTTATCTTTTTTGTTCTTAAAGCTTTGATTTCCATTTCAATTCCTCCTGTTTAAACTTGTACATTTTATGACTGAAGCTTGCGGTTAATGCCTATTATTTTTTTACTTTGACTATAACAACAATCACAGCCGACAAGACAAAACAGATTGGAATAAGCAATAAGCTTTTAATATTCAGCGTTAAATCATTTATAATTGCTATTGTCAGAAAATTTAGCAGCAATAAGCAGAGTTCCGATATAAAACAGCTGAGTGCCGCCTTGATTTTAGTTCTATTCATAGTTAATAACGAACAAACTATAACCGAAACGGCAAAAACAGCATAGGATATTAATGGATAACGATTGGCCGAAAATGATTCTGATTTCAGTATAAAAGCTGATGAGCCCAAAAACATTAGGGATTCAAAAATGAACGATATAAATCCCGCTATAATGCTTTTGAGCCAAAACGGTAAAACATAATTTTTTTGTTTACGCATAAAAACACCCCCTCATAGATTACTATGAGAGGGTGAATTCTTTTATAACGCTTATTCTCAGTCTTTGTTCTTTTTATCTGCCTTTTCTTTTGCCTTTTCTTCTTTAGCTTTAAGAGCGGCAGCCTTTGCAGCTTCCCTTTCGGCTTTAATCTTCTCATTTGCAGTAACATTTGTTTGAATAGCCCAACGGGTTATTTTCATCTTGTTTTTGTCTGCGCCTGTTTCGATAATAAGAGAATCCTCTTTAACGGTAACAACCTTGCCGACTATACCGCCGATGGTTGTTATTTCGTCGCCAACCTGAGTATTCTCACGAATCTCCTGCTCTTTTTTTTGCTGTTTTTTCTGAGGACGAATCATCAGAAAATACATACCGACAAAAAGCAAGACCATCAAAATAATCATTTGAAAAGAGCCTTTGCCCGAGGCTGAAGTACTGGCCTCTAATAACATTAAATAATTGTTCATTTGAGTTCCTCCAATTTATAATTCCAAATTATTATACCTGTCTCTTATACACATCTCTGAGCCCACGA
>URWU01000245.1 GCA_900551585.1 uncultured Alphaproteobacteria bacterium
CGACTAGTCGTCGGCAGCGTCAGATGTGTATAAGAGACAGTAACAAACCAACTTCTTTAACACAAAAATTATGAAAAGAATAAAGACAAGCGCAGGACGATAATCAACAACAAACATCAAGCCTTCTAATCTTACAAAATTAAAACCAAGAAACAGAGGAAATAGCAACATTTCAAAATTATTTTTAGGGAAAAACCTATTATCTGAAATATTAACTTCCGGTAAGAACTCAGATTTAAAAAGCTCATTGGCAAAAGGAAAAAACGGATTTTGAAACTCTTGCCACATCTTCCACATCCAAAAACCGTTAAAAACTAAAAAGCCGCATAATCCGGCCAATGCAAATAAACTTATTTTCTGCCAGGGTTTCTCAATCTGTTTATAAAATAAAATCAGACTCAAACCAATCGACAGACAATAAATAACCCCCGTCAACTTCAACCCCATTGCTGAACCCAGCAAAAATCCGGCAACAATAAAAATCCATAATCGGCTTCTCTTGTCAAAAAAGATATCTTTGATTAACAGATACAATGCCGTCATAACCAGAAATGCTATCGGAATCTCATTACTGCTCGTCCCTATCTGCAAAAAGAAAGCATTCCCGGTTAAAGCGATAAGCAATGTTAAAAAGATACCGATTTTTCCTTTTAAGCTGTCTCTGTCAAAATAAAGAACTGCCAGTTTGAAAAAAGAAAACAACAATAAACCGGCCCAGATTCCCTGCATAAACATGATAAACTTAGGATAATCATTAAAATATTTTATCAGAAGATATAAAGGGATATCCATTAACGGATTTAAATAACTGTTCAACGCCCCCGCAGCAATATCATAGCCCATCCTGTCGTTCAAAAAAGCCCAAGGATTATAATAATGATAATTGGCAAAATCCCACGAAATTTCATATTGCAAAAAAACAGATAAACATCCTCCTGTCATAATAGACAAAAAGAAAAATAACAAATTGTATGACCTATATTTTTCATAACAAAAATTCATACTGTTTTTCAGCCTCTTGCAGTGTTCAAAGCGAATTTATTTGCAATTGAAGAATTTAATATTATGCAGTTATTAAATATCTCTGATGGCAAACAAAATTATAATATTCTACTCACTGAAAAAAATATATAAATTACTTATATATACACAAAAAAAGCCCCGTGGAATTCACGGGGCTTGATTTCTAAACGGCTCTTAAGATTAAGAAGCTTTTTTAGCTGTTTTCTTTGCCTTGGTTTCTTTGGCTTCAGCTTTTTCTTCTTTTTTAGCTGTTTTCTTAGCCGGCTTTTTGTCTTCGTCAAAGCTGTAAAGTTCTTCTACAGAAACGATTTTCTCATTTACTTTGGCCTGGCTCAAAATGTAGTCAACGATTTTTTCTTCAAAAACCGGCGCTTTCAGATTTTCAACAGCCTGTTTGTTTTTGACATAGAAATCAAAAACAGCTTTTTCCTGCCCCGGATATTTGCGGGCTTCATTCATAATGGCCTTGTTAATATCATCAGCCGTAATTTTGATTTGGGCATTCTGACCGATTTCAGAAAGCAACAGACCGAGTTTAACGCGGCGAATGGCAATATCTTTATATTCAGCCAGCAGTTCATCTTCAGATTTGGCTTTTTCGCTTTCGTCAAGCTGATTGAATTTTTTAGCCTGCTCATACTGATCAACGATTGATTTATATTCGGCATCAACCAAAGACTGCGGAACTTCAAAATTATAATCTTTATCAAGAATATCCAGAAGCTGTCTCTTCTCTTTCATTTTAGAAGCGGCTTCATAATCGCCTTTGATACGCTCGCGGATAACTTCTTTCAGTTTATCCAAGCTTTCTTCGCCCATAGATTTTGCAAACTCATCATTGATTTCAACAGATTTCGGAGCACGCAATTCTTTGATTTCAACAGCAAAAACAGCATCTTTGCCGGCCAAATCTTTTGCATGATAATTCTCGGGGAATTTAACTTTTACATCAACTTTCTCACCGGCTTTTTTACCGATTAACTGATCTTCAAAACCCGGAATAAAAGAGTTTGAACCGAGTTCCAGAGGATAGCTGTTGCCTTTTCCGCCCTGAAATTCAACGCCGTCAACAGAACCGACAAAGTCGATAACGGCGGTATCGCCTTTCTGAGAAGCACGGTCATCTTCAATTTTTGTGGTTTCTTTGCGGGCATTGGCAATATAATCCAAAGCTTTTTCAACTTCGGCAGCCGGAACTTCAGCCATTTGTTTTTCAATAGTGATGTTTTTGATACCGTCGAAATTAATTTCCGGCATAATTTCAACACTGACTTCAAATTCAATATCTTCACCGTCTTTGAAAGCTGTGATTTTAACATCAGGCAGAACAACCGGACGCAGATTTTGGCTTTTTACGACTTCCTGAGTGGTTTTTTGAACCAAATCTTCCAAAGCCTCGCCTTTGACTGAGTCTTCATATTTTTGCTTAATCATTGCAACCGGAGCTTTAC
>URWU01000246.1 GCA_900551585.1 uncultured Alphaproteobacteria bacterium
ACGAGATGTAGCTCCGTCTCGTGGGCTCGGAGATGTGTATAAGAGACAGATCAATAATCGTCTGCGGGCGCTCAATACCTTCCTGCATCTGTGTAATAATGCGCTGAGCCTCGGCTTCGGTAATCGGGAAAGGCTTATTGCGGCTGCCCAAAAAGTTGGTAACTTTCGGGTTATTTTTAATCAGGTGCCAAGCGTCATCGGTCATAATCATTTTAACCAGAATATAACCGGGGAAGAACTTGCGCTCAGAGTTCACTTTGGCGCCTTTTTTAACTTCAACCACTTCTTCGGTCGGAACCAAAACATCAAAAATTTTATCTTCCATTTTTTTCAAAACGGCTTGCTCTTTAATCGATTCGGCAACTTTTTTCTCCGAACCGGAATGAACATTAACTACATACCAACGAGCGTCCATAAACTATTCTCCAAGACCTAAAACTAACTTAACAATCCAACCGAGGATTTGATCAACAAAAAAGAAAAAAGTTGCCGCAATGGCGACAATGATGATAACCATGATTGAAGTTTTGATAACTTCATTTCTGGTCGGCCAGGTAACCTTTTTGATTTCTTGCTTAACTTGCCTGTAAAACTGCAATGGGCTTACTTTTGCCATGGTTGAATTCATCCTATTTTATAAATTAAAACCGTTTTTAGCCGATTCGCAAAACGACCGCCGAGCTTGCGGATTTTCCGATATTTCAACAGATACGGATACGAGCTGACAATCGCGTCCGAACCGACCGATTTACCGGAAACATAAACTATAATTCGCCATATTGCAACATTATTTTTAGCATTTACCGAATTTTATCGGTTTCGGCCAAAGATAGACCGCCCGGAGCGAAAGCTGATTTTGTCCCATAAAACAAACGGCCGCAGAACCGCTTAGCCGGATATCCCAAGCAACAGAGTGAAAAATTATACTTTCGTGATTTCAAGGCCAACAACACCTGTCTTATTTTGCTGTTCAAGCGGATAATATTCTTCCATAGTCTTCACCAAATCTTCATTACTGTCAAAACCGGCCTGCCGGGCTTTTATCTTTTGACATAGTTCCTCAAAATTAGCCGCTCTGTGCAGATAAATTACCTTTGTCGGAAAATGGTCATTCGCATTGGAGCTGTTATAAAATTCTATAATATCACCAACCTCAATTTGTTTTCTTTTTTCATCAAACAACCGAAGCTCAATAGTTTTCAAACCACTTTTCAGCATGTTATAATACATATCTTTTACACTCATACGCAGCATTTCATTCCCCTGAGATTTTAATAAAAACCGCCCTTCCGGACGGCTTTACTATTGGCATGATTTATAAATACCGGATTACTCACCAATACCCTTTGGTTTTATACTTTTCATACGGGTTTTCTTCAGAATATTTTCATTATCTTTCTGTGCCTTATATTCCTTATAAGCCTTGCGTTCTTCAGGAGTCACAATAACATATTTATCAATATACATCCCCAGTTTCTTTGCCTCTTCATCCTTATAATCTTCAAGCTGATATCGCACCGCATTTATATCGCTGATATCCACGTCATTACCCAAGCAGCGATCACGCAGAAAAAGAGACTTCCCGTCAATTTTTCCGGCACAAAGCAATTCTTTGGGATGAACCACCCCTTCTCCTTCTTCAAGAATTTTATTATCTCGTAACGTGATTTGCACAAAATTCTTACCATCAGAGATTCTATGCCGGACTTCTGTTCTGTCTATGTTAAACTGTAAACAATGTCTTCCGGCGTGCCCCTCGGCGATACAGGCATTCCCTTTCATTGAAGTACAATAATGGGTCTCTTTGCCGTTAACCACTTTTCTGGTTGCCAAATTACTGACATTCCATTCATCACTCAACGTCATCCCCTCAAACAGCCCAGAATATTCTTCCCTCGCATAATCCCGTATTCCGGGAACAATATCTTTCTCCAGCTCAGCAATAAACGGCATATCAGCTGCTTCAACAGGAGCAAGCCTGTATTTTGAAATCTCAGAATTATATTTAGCGCGTTCCATTTTTTCTCTGATTTTATCCAAATAGCTCATTTATTTTCTCCTGAATGGCAAATGCAGCAACTTTATATGTGTAATAGTAACATTAAAATACAACAAAACAAAGCAAATTATGACAAAAATAGCGCAATACATGAAGATTTGTCCATTTTGCGGTTTCAAACCCCAAACAAAATACGGTTCAATTTCAGCAAATTAAACAGACTTTATCGTAAATTCAAATCCAACCACATCTTTTATTGATAGAACGTATAGAGCAATTCACGGACTTTATGTTCCAAAAATCATTTGCTTTTTTTCCAAATTTTCATATAGTAACGAAATGCTAATAAATTATGATGTTTAACTATTAAAATTGCAGTTATGGATACTAAACAAAATGAGAATTTACTTGAGGTAGTAAGAAATACTTGCCCCTGTCTCTTATACACATCTGACGCTGCCGACGACTA
>URWU01000247.1 GCA_900551585.1 uncultured Alphaproteobacteria bacterium
GCTCGGAGATGTGTATAAGAGACAGCTTCTGTCAGCAATGCCCAAGAATATCAAAATTCGCCAAACTCCAAGCTCAGCGCCGATAGTGAAACAGTCATCAAAGGCGTCTTTGACTTTGTCTTGGAATATGAACAGCCCAAGTGGCAGTGGAATAACAGCGTCTTTGCCGAATATGGCAAAACGCGCCTCAAACAAACCGACGGCGAAACCTCGTCAACCGAAAATGCCGATAAAATCCTGCTAACTTCGGATTATGCCCGCAAAACCTGGCGTTATCATGATGCCGATGTCGGCCCTTTTGCCAGCCTCGGTTATCAAACCGAATTCACCGCCAACACCGACGCACCGAGACAAAAAACTTTCCGCGCCAAAGAAGGGCTTAAAATGTTTAACGGCAAATATATCAAAGAACTGTATATTGCGCCGGTTCAAGAACTTGATTTAACCTATGATGACGCCGATACCAAACTCGCTTATGAAATCGGCATAACAGCCGAATATCCGCTACGTGAAGGCGTCAAATTTCAGCTGGAAAGCTACTTCCGCGATTATGTTGCCTACAGCACTTACCGCGGCACCGACTTCAAATATGAATTCAACCTCACCTCGCGCATGGACGTCAAACTGAACGATACGCTCAGCCTGGCACCGTATCTCAGTTATTTCCGCGCTCAAGACCGGGAATCCCCTTCTGCCGGCAGCAATTTTATGATTGGCCTGTCTCTGGCTTATTCAGACTTGTTTAATTTGTGATTTTGAATATAATAACCGCTATCACAGAACGAAGGAGAAAAGCGATGAAACTGCTGTTTGTTGAATACCCCAAATGTTCCACCTGCCAAAAGGCCAAAAAATGGCTTGATAATCAAGGTGCCGAATATCAGGACCGTCACATTGTCGAGAATAATCCCACCGCCGAAGAACTGCAAAAATGGGTGGCTTTGAGCGGCAAACCTCTGAAAAGCTTTTTCAATACCAGCGGCCTGCTTTACAAAAGCCTCGGCCTCAAAGACAAACTGCCGTCCATGAGTGAAAATGAGCAGTACAAACTCCTGGCCTCAAACGGCATGCTTGTCAAACGTCCGCTGTTAATCGGCGCCGATTTTGCCCTCGCCGGATTCCGCGAAGCCGAATGGTCACAAAAACTCTGATATCTTCTGATTCTCATTGACAGACGAATTAAGTGTGATAAGGAACAAACATATTCAAATTTATAAATTTTTTCGAGGTTTAATATGTTTGCAAATTTTAACCTGCGCCAGTTTATCAGCGCATTTGTCGTTCTGTTCGCCGTCATTGATATCATCGGTTCCATTCCGATTATCTTAAAACTGCGCCGCTGCGGCAAAAAAATTCATGCCGAGCGCGTTGCCATTATTTCCTTATTCATGTTTTTGGGCTTTTTCTATGTCGGAGAAGCTTTTCTCGACCTGTTCAAGCTCGACATTTCTTCTTTTGCGGTCGCCGGTTCGCTGATTATTTTCATCATGGCTCTGGAAATGATTCTTGATATTGACATCTTTCACGAACGTCCGGATATGCCCAAAGACGCAACTTTCATTCCGCTGGTTTTCCCGCTGATTGCCGGTGCCGGCGCCTTGACCACGCTGCTGTCCATTCGTGCGCAATATGCCGATATCAATATTCTGCTGGCAATTTTGGCTAATATGCTGATTGTTTTCTTTGTTGTTAAAATGGCCAAGAAACTCGGCCATATTCTCGGCAACGGCGTAATTTACATGCTGCAGAAATTTTTCGGAATTATTCTGCTTGCCATCTCGGTCAAACTTTTCACAACCAACATCACTTTTTTGATTGAGCATATAAAATAATTCTGCGCTGACCTTGCCAAGCCCCTTTAGCCGACTATATCTTTAGAGAACAATATTTTAAGGAGATAGGAATATGAAAATGCAAACTTTTCTTTCGGCTTTGGCTGTTTCGGCAGTCGCTCTGAGTTCGGCTGCTTTTGCTGCTTCTGACAACACAAACGGCGGTTTTAGCGGCCCCGGTTCTGAAGTGGCAATTGTATCCATTCAGCAGGCAAAAGGCATGAATGACGACGCCATGGTCATTTTGCAGGGCAACATTCAGAAAAAAGTCGGCGATGAGCTTTACCTTTTTTCTGACGGCACGGATACCATTTTGGTCGAAATTGACGATGACGACTGGAACGGCTTAAACATCGGCCCCGATGATATGGTTGAAATCAGCGGCGAAGTTGATAAAGGCTGGACCTCAATCGAAATTGACGTCGACCAGATAAAAAAAGTTAATAAATAAAAACAGAGGCCGGTTAACTACCGGCCTTTTCTTCATGATATTTCCTCAAACAAAAACAACAAATTTCCAGATACCAATCTTTTCTTTCTAAAGTAAAATATTAAGAAGTTGCTTGAATATAAGCGCCTTGCTTTAAGAAATTTCTTCTTTATTCAAAAATGTGATAATTTTTTATATACTTTCC
>URWU01000248.1 GCA_900551585.1 uncultured Alphaproteobacteria bacterium
CTTCATAAACATTTCCTATTTCTTTTGTTTTAGTTTGTTATAACCATATTCTAATGACTTCCCACTAAGTTCATTAACAATATTTCTGGCAATAGGACTTCCAGCCCGCCCATACATTTTATTGCCCATAAATGACCCGACATAGTTACCACCTACACTAAGCCCGATGTTTTTAGTATAATCCGCTGCACCGTGTTCGGTCACTCCTGCGCCATAAACGCTACCACCGGCCACCGCATCTAGCAAGCTTTTTCTTTTCACAACGTCTAATGGTGCCGCTTTGGAAATTTTGCCAAACTTAATCGGACTGGCAATTGCACCGATCGCCTCTGCTGTTCCCATCAATCCTGGCTGCTTTTGATATCCTTCTTTTACAACTCCGCGGCGCTCATCGCGATATTTTTCATAGCCTCGTTTGTAGGCATCTGTAACACTTTCATTGCGCTTGTTCCAATTCTTATTCAGGCTTCCAATCCCATAACCGATTCCGCCCATTACTCCTTCTGCCTCATCAGCCCAACCAAAGGACAAGCCTTGCTGCGCCGCAGAAGAAGCATATTCTCCCTGTTTAAGCAGCTTATTAAAAGCCGTTTCAGTTTCACCCTCTGGCTTCATAACGCCGTCAACTTTTAGTTTATTATCTTGTTGGAATTTGCGGATACCGTCAAACATCAAACTATCGGTAAATTTTGTGATTCCCCATTCCGGTGTTTGATAATAACCAAAACCTTTCAGCTTATTTTTAACTGACAAAACATCATCAGGATCAATGCTGTCAGTATTTTCCGACACCATTCTTTTTAGCTTTAATAAATCATACATTCTTTTGTTCCTCTCTTAAATCCTATTTAAAATAAAAATAATCCGCTAGATTTCTCTAACGGATTATAAAAACACTTATGGTAAGTGATATTGTAATTTTTACCATAATTTTTTCAAAAAGTCAAGGATTTTATTCCTAAAACAGGCCGGATTTTTAATTCTTTACTCTGTTCTCCATTTTGCAAACCAATCTACCAGGCACAGGCAGAAAAAAATGGATCTCTGATTAAATATTAAGTGAGGTCCAGGATGTCAGTTCGAGGTCTCAAAATGACAGGAAAGACTACAATTCATCCCAGCCTTCAACGGCGGTTGACTGGTTATAAGACGAAACATTGGCTTCAAAAAAGTTGCCTTTGACATTGCCTTCGCCGTTGGTATCGGAGATTTTTTCCAAATTTTTATAGGGCGTTTCATTAAAGCCTTCATAAATCGGTTCCAGGCCGATTTCTTTTAAGCGTTTGTTGGCCATAAATTTGGTATATTGTTCAATTGTTTGCGGTGTAATTCCCAAAATTTGGTCGCCGATGATATGATTGCTCCAGGCAATTTCCTGTTCGGTGGCTTTGCGGAACATTTCATAAATCTCGTCATCATGGAAAAACTGCGGGCGCTCTTTGCGGATTTCTTTGATGATATTGGCAAAAATAACGCAGTGAGTCAGTTCATCGCGGTTGATATATTTGATTTCATCAGCGGTGCCAATCATCAATGAGCGGGCCGCCAGATTATAAAAGAAGTTGAAGCCGTTATAAAAATACAGTCCTTCGAGCAAAAAATTGGCGATTAAAACACGGGCAAAGTTCACATCATTGCGGTCATCAATAAATTTCTGGTAGATTTCGGCAATATATTTATTGCGTTCCAGCAAGACTTTATCCTCGCGCCAGCGGTCATAAATCGTAGCGCGTTTTTCGGCCGGAATAATGCTTTCGATAATATAAGCATAACTCTGGGAGTGGACGGCTTCCTGATAAGTCTGAATTGCCAAAATCAAATTGACTTCCGGAGCGGTGATATAATCTGAAATATTGGGCAGGTTGTTGGTTTGGATACTGTCCAGGAAAACCAGAAAAGACAAGATACCGTCATAAGCATTCTGCTCGGCAGGCGTCAATTCGTCATAAGCGCGTTTGTCGTCAAACAGCGAAACTTTTTCGGGAATCCAAAAGTTTTCCATCATCAAACGGTAAAGCTTGTTAGCCCATTGATATTTGACATTATTGAGGTTGAATAAATTGGTGACATTGCCGGCAATCATTTTTCTATCAGCGATGTCGTCATTTCCTTCAATATTAAATAGTTTTTTTCTTTGCATTTCTTTTTTCATTGCTTTTTTATAGAGTTTCTAAAGCAATAATCCGGTGCTTGTGTCCTCACGTACGTCTATGTACGTTGCGGAACTGCGCTCCGTGTGATTACTTTATTCATCTCTCTAAAAAAGCAATGCCTTTCATCTTATTGTTACATTTAATTTAATATTTATTACCCGGCGCAGCTGACGCATTCTTCTTTGGCGGCGGAAGAGCCGTCTTTTTGAATGGTGCGGGTATAATAACTGTCTCTTATACACATCTGACGCTGCCGACGACTAG
>URWU01000249.1 GCA_900551585.1 uncultured Alphaproteobacteria bacterium
GTTTAATAGCTTTAGTGGGGATTGGCTATAATTACAGGAGTCAAAAAAACTTAAAGACAGATAGTCCGGTGATGAAAATCGGCGTTATCGGCCCGATGAGCGGTAATAACGCGGCTTTAGGGCAGAATTGCCGCCAGGGGTTAGAATTTGCTAAAGAAAATCTTAAGAATAATCAGATTGATTATCAGTTTGTTTGGGAAGATGATGGTTTTCAGGCTGCCCGTGCAGCTTCCGCCGCCAATAAGCTGATTAACATTGATAAGGTTGACGTTGTTATCACCTGTTCGGCTGTTTCCGGTTCTGCCGCAGCACCGATTGCGGCGGCAAAGCATAAATTTATCCTGACGGTAATTGCTTCAGAAGCCCAAATAGCTGCGCAAAGTCCTTATAGTTTCCTGCATTGGCCGAGCCCGTCTAAAGAAGCTGAAAAACTTCTTGAACTTTTAGATAAAAATAAAGCAGAAAAAGTTGTTTTCTTTGTTGAAAATCATCCCGGAGCCAAAGCTTTGGGTGATGCTGCCATTGCTGCAACAAAAGCTTCCGGCCGTAAATCAATAGAGTTTAATTTTATGTCAACTGAGCGCAATTTTAATGATATTGTTTTGAAAGCAGATGCCGAAAAGGCTGATATGTGGGTATTGCTGACGTTGCAGCCGGGTATAAATATAATTGGCAAGCGGATACAGGAGATGAATATTCAGACACCTTATACAACAGAAGAGATTCCGACCTTTATGGAAGATAAATCAATGTTTGAAGGGAAAGAATTTGTTGACGTTTATGATGGTAATCCGGAATTAATGCAGCGTTATATGGAAAAATATAACACCAAAAATCTTTACGGTGTGGCCTTTGCTTATGATTCGCTGATGATTATTAATCAGTTGGCTGAAGATTTTTATCAAAAAAATAAATCTCTGCCGGATAGTAAGGCTTTGGCTGAGGGATTGCAAAATCTCAAAGGTTATGCCGGTGCGGTTGGTCCGGTAACTGTTGATGAAAATGGTATTTTGCAGACAGAAGCGGTCATTAAAAAAGTTGAGAATGGTCAAATCGTACCGTTGAAAGAATAATATGATTCAGGCCGCGCTTCTATGGTTTATTTGTAAGCTCGGAGGATTAATTTAATAAATCTTAAAAATAATCTCGACTTTTAGAGGTTTTTTGAATATCTTATAGATAATTTAAGATTTTTTATGGAGCTCAGGCTATGGATAAAAAGAAAAAATTCGTAATTCTTCTCAGCGTTTTGATTGGCATTGCTTTTCTTTATGTCGGTTTCAACGGAATGAAACAAAAAGAAGCAGCCGCTGCTGCCGATGAAGCTGCTATGGATCAGCCGGCAGATGAAAATTCTGCCAATGCTTTGGATAATCTCGGCGAATAACTTCGGTTTTTCTTGTTAGTTTTCTTGGGGTAAGCCTGTTTAGGATTAAAAGGTTTAGATGTCTTTTTTTGATATTTTTGTTTTGGCGCTTGCATTATCTGTTGACGCCGCCGTTGTCTCTTTTTCTTATGGTCTGATTATCACCAAAAACCGTTTAAAAACAGCATTGATGCTGGCTTTTTTCACCGGCTTCGGACAATTTGTCATGCCGATAATCGGCTGGCTCGGTACCAGCAGCGTCAGCCGTTATATTTCACATTTTGATCATTGGATTTCTTTTTTAGTCTTCCTGCTTTTGGGGCTAAATGTGATTCACGGAGCGCTCCGGGAAAACGGTGAAGAAAAGCTGGATAAAAAATTGGGGCTGAAAACAGCCTTTATGATTGGCGTTGCCACCAGTATTGATGCCTGCGCCGCCGGCGTGACCTTATATTTTATCAAGACACCGATATTAACGGCTGCAGCCGTCATCGGCCTTGTCAGCTTTGTCAACTCGATTGCGGCGTTCAATTCCTGCGGCTGCCTGCGCAAAATCCCCACTAAATATATCGAAATATTTTCCGGAGTGGTTTTAATTTTGCTGGGTGTTAAAGTTTTGTTTGAACACCTTTCGGGCTTGCAATAACCTTCAGAGCCTGAACCAGGTTCTGGCTTGATGTCTTCTTCAAAGGAGCATTATTCCGATAATACGCCAATAAAAACAATCTGGTGCTACATGAAAGCCCCAGATTCTCATCTTTAGTTTCTTCAATATGTTCGATTAGTTTGTTCCGGGACAAATTTTCGTGTTCGCAAATTTCCCGCAACGCTTCCCATTCCGCGTCGGCAAGACGCATACTGGTTCTTCGTTTGTTCAGAGAAATGATTTTATTGATTAGTCTGGTCATCAATCTACTTCCAAATCAGTTTAGCCTGTATAATCCAATATTGATTAATACTAATAAACTAAATTGAATTGGAATGCAACTTTAAATTTGTGAGTATATAAACTGTCTCTTATACACATCTGACGCTG
>URWU01000250.1 GCA_900551585.1 uncultured Alphaproteobacteria bacterium
CGAGATGTAGCTCCGTCTCGTGGGCTCGGAGATGTGTATAAGAGACAGATTCCGGAATCAACGAGTTATCAGGCAAATCTCCGCGAATGGCTTCCATAATATCAGGATAAAATGCGGCACTGTCTTTGAGTTCCCATTTGCGGCTGTCATTATTGGCCAAAAAGATTTTGGATAAAACCATGCATTTGACAAGCTCAGGATACTGCTCGGCAAACATCAACGCCATTGTCGACCCCCAAGAGCCGCCGAAAAGAATGATTTTGCCGTCAATTTTGAGATAATCAAGCAGCCTGACCACATCGTCAATATTATCCTGAGTGGTGTTGTTATGCAGGTTTCCGGCCGGTTTTGATTTTCCGCAGCCCCGCTGGTCAAACTGAATAACGCGATATTTTTTCAAATCAAAGTTTTTGGCTGTTTCCGGACGCGACCAAAATCCCGGACCGCCGTGAAAAGTGAGAATAACCGGCCCCTTAGGATTACCGAATTCCCTAAAATAAACTTCATGTCCGTCCAGCTCGGGCAGATAACCTTCATGATACGGTTTGGGAATAAACCATTTGTTCCAAAAACTCATCAAAACACTCCTTAAACTTAATCTTACTTCCGTTCAAGGGTAGCCTAATATTTTGCAAATCACCAACAAAAAAACAAGGTTTTTAACATGGTTGCGCTGATTTCTTACGAATAAAAGCAAATATCTCAGACGCATCGATTTCCGCTTGTTTTCTCTCTTGCGCGGAAACGGCATTCTCTTCAATCTCTTTTAGGACATGGGCAAAAATCTCATCGGCAACTTTATTATTGAAAATCTGTCTTGTAGCGCCAAAATGAAAACAAAAGCTTAAGGCCAGAAAACGCAGCAGCGCATCTATATATGTCTGCTCCACGGCTTTTTGCGGAATTTCACCATTAAGAATGGCCGCTTTGACGTCCTTAGAAACCTGCGCTTTGCAGGTATAAGCCGGATCAAGCGTTTCTGAAGTCCCTTTAATTCCGTTTTTGGCATAGGTCTTCAGGTTTGCCATGCGGTCAGCATCTTGAATCAGATAAGCAAACAAAATAAGCTGTTGTTTTTGCTGATTATTAAGTTTTTGATAAGCCAAATCCGCTTGAATTTTTTCATCAATATTAAAAGCATCATGATATTTTATCGGCAGAAGAATATTTATATCATCAATCCCGAATTTTTGTGCCAGATTATAACTCTCAATTTCATGCGAATAACCTGTCATTTGTTCCGAACGCCTGAATTTTCCGCTTTGCAAATCAACTTCGCTCAAACGTCCTGTATCATGCAGTAAAGCAATGGCCTCAGCCGCTTGAGCCGCATAATCAGAATCAAGCCCTAATGCATTGATTTGAGAAACAATTTGTTCGCTTTTCAAAAGCTCAGACATCATTTCTGCCACTTGTACAGGGTGTGTACGCCCTTTTTTGACAATCCAGGCTTTCATCTGCTCATCAGCAGCCGTCTGCTGCAATTTCTGCAAAACATTTTGCAGGTGTTTCTCAAGTTCTTCGCGAATAATCATCATTTTCTCTCCGTTTTGCAACAGCTTAACACGTAATCCTTAAATTTGCATAAAAAAAGGTTCCGCCATGGGGAACGGCAGAACCTTTACTTTTTGAGGTGTTAACGTATTTTAGGAGTAACTTAGAAGTTGTAGCGGACACCGGCTGCAACTTCAAACATATTGTCCATGACGTCTTCATCAAGAAAGACTTCACGAACCATAGCTCTGGCTGACCAGTTGTTGTTGAAGCTGTATTGTGCACCAACGCCGACACGGTAACCCAAGCCGTTATCATCACCGCCGGCACGGAATTCATATTGACCGATACCGAGAGAACCGATTAAATCAATATTTTGTGCAACCGGCAGATAACCCATGGCATCAACGCCATAGCTGTAAAATCTGGAATCACGGCCATGCTTGCCTTCGGTATCAGATTGCTGATAATAAGCTTCAACACCAAAATTCTCATGCAGTTTGGCACCGGCATTGAATGACAAAGAATTGAATTTATTTTCCAACTGGTGGTCTGCACCATGTTTCATATCCATATCAGAATAAACATAGTCCAATCCGACATAAGGATCAACTGTCATTGCTTGAGCTTGTGAAACACCCAAAATGCAGGCAACACCAGCCAACAACAAAGCTTTTTTCATAATTTAACTTCCTTTTCTAAAAATTATAATGCTGGCCGACATCAATCAGCTGCACGACCTGAAAAACAGCTTATTCAACAAAAACTAATAAAGCAATCAATTTTATTGACCCGCAGGTATGTATATTAAATAACATATTGTAATGACATAGTTTTTATTAATGTTGATAACTTGGTATTTATAG
>URWU01000251.1 GCA_900551585.1 uncultured Alphaproteobacteria bacterium
CTAGTCGTCGGCAGCGTCAGATGTGTATAAGAGACAGCAATTATTGCTTTTAGACGAGATAATGCGAAGTAATTTTTGAACGACGTGTACAACAAAAGTACACGAGAGAAAAAATCACAAGCAGTATCTGTATAAAACAATAATTTTATGCGGCTTCTTTCTCGCTGTAAGCCTTTGTAACTCTTGCCAGCTGAGCAGCAGGAGCCTGCAGCAAACCGATGATTTTGGCTCTGAGTTCGTCCATAGACGGAATAGAAGCCAATTTTTTGATTTCTTCAACGGAGAGAACACCAGTTCCCATAGCACCGCCGACAACAATCAGTTTCTCATTGGTTTTAGCGAATTCAACACAAGCTTTGCAGGCTGAAATCGGATCATTGGCGAATGCAATTGCAGTCGGACCTTTGAACATATCGATTAAAGATTCAAAGTTTGTACCTTTAAGAGCCAGACGAGTAATGCGATTTTTTGTAACTCTAAAGCCAGCGCCTGCTTTTCTAACATTGTCACGCAGTTCTGAAACTTCTGATACTGTCAAACCTTTGTAATGAGATACGACAATGATTTCAGACTTAGTGAACAATTCATTCAGTTCGCTGAGCAATTGTGCTTTTTCTTCGCGATTCACTTATTGTCTCCAAATAAACATTACATTTTGTAATGCATTTCAACACATTCCATCATTGAAAAAAACAGATTACTCTGCCCCTTCAACAATGGGACCTAATCTGTCCAGGAGAAAAAAGATATGAAATATTTCTCTACTCCCGTCTATGCAGGATATTTAGGACTTGGGGTTTCCCCTTTTGCCACCTGCAGTCTTGGACAGTTTTTCAAGAGGGTTGATATTATCTCTGCTCTTGAAGAGCGGATGGTGATGAGTTCACCACCCAAAACTTCAAATATGGAGCTATGGTTTTGATAAGAGGTCTTGCTACGAAGTAAGTTTTGAGCGACGTGTACACTAAAAGGTACATGAGCGATAAACTTACAAGTATGAAGCCTCTTTGCAAAGCCCCAAAATTTTACAAAGCAGAAGTATCGACTTTGATACCGACACCCATCGTACTGCTCATAGATACTTTCTTCATATAAGTACCTTTGGCACCGGCGGGTTTTGCTTTGATGATAGCGTCAATAAAGGTTTTGGCGTTATCATAGATTTGCTCTTCCGTGAAAGAAGCTTTAGCAACACCGGCATGAACGATACCGTTTTTCTCAACACGGTATTGAACTTCACCAGCCTTGGCTTTTTTAACGGCATTGGCAACATCTGTGGTAACTGTGCCCAGTTTCGGGTTCGGCATCAAGCCTTTAGGACCCAGAACACGGGCAACCTTACCGGCCAGACCCATCATATCAGGTGTAGCGATGCAGCGGTCAAAATCAACTTTACCGGAAAGGATAGAGTCAATCAGGCTTTCAGCGCCGACAATGTCAGCACCGGCAGCTTTAGCTTCATCAGCTTTTTCACCCTGAGCCAAAACAGCAACGCGAACGGTTTTACCGTTGCCGTGAGGCAGAGAGCAAACACCTCTGACCATCTGGTCAGCATGTTTCGGATCTACGCCGAGGTTAATTGCAACATCAATAGTTTCGTCAAATTTTGCAGTCGCATTTTCTTTAACGATTTTAACAGCTTCTTTCAGAGCATAAGCCTGATCTTTATTAACTGTTTTGTATGCGTTTACGATTCTTTTTCCCTGCATTGTCCTACTCCACTACCTTAATGCCCATAGAATATGCCTGGCCTTTTACCATGTTCATAGCTGCTTCAACAGTAGAGCAGTTCAAATCAGGTAATTTAGCTTCGGCAATCTCTTTAACCTGAGCCATTGTAATTTGACCGGCAACGACTTTAGTCGGCTCTTTAGAACCGCTTTTAACGTTAGCTGCTTTTTTGATATAGTAGCTGACCGGAGGAAGTTTGGTAACGAAAGTGAAGGATTTGTCTTCAAAAGCCGTAATAACGACAGGAACGGGAATACCCGGCTCCATCTTCTGAGTAGCAGCGTTGAATTGCTTGCAGAAATCCATGATGTTCAAGCCTTTTTGGCCCAGAGCCGGACCGACCGGAGGAGAAGGGTTAGCTTTACCTGCCGGAATTTGAAGCTTGATTAAACCTAAAATTTTCTTTTTAGACTTAGCCATTATATACCTCTTATTCGGGTTCGTGGTGCTGACCATGGCTGGTCTCCCACGAATTATGTTAATAAAATTTACGATTCGCACGCCGAAAGGACAGAGTCTGCCTTTTCAGAGTCGCCTTTGTATATCACAACAGATTCATTTTGCAAGCACTTTTTACAAAATTTTTCAGACCAACCCACTGATTCGTTTCATTAATAA
>URWU01000252.1 GCA_900551585.1 uncultured Alphaproteobacteria bacterium
CAGCGTCAGATGTGTATAAGAGACAGTTGATGATCTGATAACCAAAGGCGTCGACGAGCCTTATCGTATGTTTACCTCACGTTCGGAATACCGCCTCTTTTTGCGTGCGGACAACGCCGACCGCCGCCTGACGGAAAAAGGCTATCAAATCGGCTGTGTCGGAGAAAAGAGATACAGTGTATTTAAAGCTAAAAAAGCCCAAATTGAACATTATCAGCATTTGTGCTCCGAGTTGCAAACAACTGTTAAAGCTTTGGAAGCTGCCGGCCTGAAAGTTAAAAATGACGGCACCAGACGCACCCCTTTGAATGTCATGTCTTATGAAGACGTTTCACGTGAAACAATCAATCATCTGTGGCCGGAATTAAGCGCCATGCCCGATGAAGTTTATGAGGCTTTGGAAATCGAAGCGCGCTATGCCGGCTATATCAAACGCCAGATGGCTGATATTGAAGTTTTTAAGAAAGATGAAAATTTAAAATTAAAAGAAGATATTGATTATACAAAGATTGGCGGCCTTTCGCGTGAAATGGTTGCCAAACTGAGTAAGGTCAAACCGTCCACCGTAGGTGAAGCTTCGCGAATTCCCGGAGTGACGCCGGCTGCAATCACCGCCATTTTAGGCTATGTTAAGAGGTAAAGATAATGTCCTATCCAAAAGTTGCTGAAGCATTCAGCTTGTTAGATATCTTGATTGATGGTTATTCCAAACAATATGAAGAAGGTTCTGTGGCGCCGAGCCTGCTGCGCCAGCATAGCCTTTTGGTAGCCACTTGTGCGGAAATCCTTGCCACCAAAATCCACGGCATGGACAGCAAAAAAGCCTATGCCTTGGGTCTTCTTCACGATTACGGCAAGGTTGTCAATGAAAAAGAACATAATCTCTTTCATGGCCTTTGCGGTTATAAGATTATGAAAGAACTCGGTTATGATGAGGTTGCCCGCATTTGCCTGACTCATACTTTTATTGATAAAGACTTCAAATATGAAGATTATATCACTTACCCGAAAGCAGAATTAACCGCCTGCAAAAAACTGCTCAAAGAAATTGAATATGATGAATATGACAAACTGGTTCAAATGAGCGATATGATGGTAACGGTCGTCGGTTTTAAAACCCTCAAAGAGAGAATGATTTTTATCCGTGATAAGTATAAACTCTGCAGCCTGACCATGAAGAAAAAATATCGTCAGGTTTTGAAGCTTAAAGAACATTTTGACAAGCTTTGCGGCTGCGATATCTATAAACTGCTTGGTGTTGCATAAAAGCCGGAAATAGTTTTTATAACAGCGTATTTAAACATTATTTATATCATATGACTGTGATATATATATCTGTTATTACACTTTATCTGATTTCAG
Organism: uncultured Alphaproteobacteria bacterium; assembly: GCA_900551585.1. Taxonomy (GTDB): domain Bacteria; phylum Pseudomonadota; class Alphaproteobacteria; order RF32; family CAG-239; genus CAJLXD01. Next base: position 1,363 of record URWU01000252.1, read on the forward strand.
TCTTGCCTCTGCCAAAGCCCGAAACTAAAAAGCGTTTGAAGTCCTAATCTCTTTTTTGACAGGATAAACATTCATGCAAAAATTTTCTTATCATACCCATACCGATTTTTCGGACGGCCAGGTTCCTTTGGCACAAATGCTGGAAAAAGCGGTTGAACTCGGCTGGTCGGAAATCGGGATAACCGATCATGCCATTATTCATGAAAATATGCAGACCTTTCCTGAAAAAGAATATTTTGCACCGCGTTATAATCGTTTTTGTTTTGATGACTTTGCCAAAGCTTATGATATTCTGGCCCGTAATATTGAATCTATCCGCCGCCAAACACCGCTTTTCCCGCTCAAAGTTTATGTCGGTTTTGAGGTAGATTTTTTCACTTATGACGGCTGGCAGGAAAAATTATCGGCATTAAAAGAGCGCTTGGATATTGATTATCTGATTTCCGGAAATCACTTTTTGAGTGATGAACACTGCCAAATCTTGATTCGTCGGGATTATCTGCCGCAGGTAACAAACGGCGAAGCAGACCGCAAAACTTGGATTGTGCGACATTTTAAGACTGTTGCCCGGGCGGCCGCTTCCGGTTTGTTTGCTTTTATGGCACATATTGACGCCATGCGCCGTTTGCCAGATTGCGGTGAAGACGGTTTTATTACCGAGCGCCGCACTGTTATTGAAGCGATGAAAAAATCGGGCACGGCTTGTGAGGTCAATACCAAAGGTTTGTGTAAAGGATATAATTTATATCCGTCGGCTTGGACTTTGTCAGAAATGCTAAAAGCCAAAATTCCGGTTGTTATTTCAGATGACGCGCACCGTCCCGAATTTCTCGGCCGCAATTTTGCCGAAGCGGAAAATATTCTAACCGGAATGAATTATACTTATCGATTCAAATTTTAACAACTCTGCCTTGTCACTATCACTTATTCCTGTCTCTTATACACATCTCCGAGCCCACGAGACGGAGCTACATCTC
>URWU01000253.1 GCA_900551585.1 uncultured Alphaproteobacteria bacterium
TAGTCGTCGGCAGCGTCAGATGTGTATAAGAGACAGCTCTGAAAGGGTTCCGTTTTTTTTGTGTGTGCTTTACTCAGCTTTGCTTATCATTATTTGGTCAGAGCGGCGGTGTCCTGTGCAATGGCCAATTCTTCATTTGTCGGAATAACGAAAGCTTTTACTTTTGAGCCCGGTTTGGTGATTTCAACAATTTCACCGCGGATTTTGTTCTTTTCCTCGTCAAGTTCAATACCCAAGCAGCTGACGCGTTCCAAAACCAGTTTGCGGACCAGAGCCGAGTTTTCGCCGACACCGGCCGTGAAAACAATGGCATCAACACCGCCCATGGCCATGGTATAAGCGCCGATATATTTGGCAATGCTGTAGATGTAGCATTTCATGGCGTCTAAAACAGCCGGTTCGCCGCGCAGATAAGCAGCTTCAAAGTCGCGGGAATCGCTGTAGCCGGTCAGGCCGGCTTTACCGCTTTGTTTGTTCATCATCTCGTTGACCTCATTGGCGCTCAGGTTCTGAGTTTTCATGATATAGAGCGGGATATAGGGGTCAATGTCACCGCAGCGGGTGTCCATGATGATACCGGCCAGAGGGGTCATGCCCATGGAGGTATCGATACAGATACCGTCTTTGACGGCGGTAATCGAAGCGCCGCTGCCGATGTGGCAGGTGATGATTTTAGAATTTTTACCGATGATTTTGGCAGCTTCCTGAGCAACAAATTTGTGTGAGGTGCCGTGAGCGCCGTAGCGGCGGATTTTGTATTTGGTGCGCTGTTCTTCAGGCAGGGCATAAGTATAGGCTTCAACCGGCATTGTCTGATGAAAAGCGGTATCAAAAACGGCAACCTGTTTTACATTCGGCAGTTCTTTTTTGACGGCTTTGATAACCAGAACGGCTGCGGGATTGTGCAGCGGAGCCAAAGTTCCCAATTCGGCAATCTGCTCAATTACTTCGTCATTAATCAAAGTGGACTGTTTGAAAATGGCACCGCCTTGAACAATACGGTTACCGATGGCGTGGATTTCGTTTAAGTTGCTGATGACGCCGTCCATGAGGAGTTTCATAACTTCTTTGAAAGCCGTGTCATGGTCAGGCAGCTCAACTTTGACTTCTTTTTTGTCGCCGTTGGCATATTTGATGCCGACGAAAGAAGCATCGCGGCCGATACGTTCGGCATTACCTTTGGCAATGACGTCATATTGTTCGCCTTCAACATTGAAAAGCTGATATTTTAATGTGGAGGAACCGGCGTTTAAAACTAAAATTTTAGACATTTTTATTTCCTTTTATTTAACAGATTGCAAAGCAGTAATGGCGATGACGCCGACAATATCTTCGGCAAAAGCGCCGCGGGACAAATCATTGACCGGGGCGTTCAATCCCTGCAGCATCGGGCCGTAAGCTTCACAGCCGCCGAGGCGCTGCAATAATTTGTAACCGATGTTACCTGCTTCCAAATCAGGGAAAACCAAGACATTGGCTCTACCGGCAACATGGCTTTCCGGTGCTTTTTTCTTGGCAACAACAGCGTCTAAAGCTGCGTCAACCTGCAATTCGCCGTCAAGTTCAATCGGCAGATTTTTGAATTCATCAGTTTTGAGAGCTTCTTTAGCCAATTTGGTTGCTTCGACAACTTTGGCAACTTCATCGCCTTTGCCTGAGCCATAGGTTGAGAAAGACAGCATGGCAATTTTGGGGTCAATTCCGAAATGAAGAGCCGATTTGGCCGATTCAAGAGCAATGTCGGCCAGCTCTTTGGCACTGGGGTTGATGGTGATGGCGCAATCGGAAAAGACATAAGGTTTTTCATCGGAAACCATAACCAGGAAAGAGGATACGGCGCGGTCTTTGTTGGCGGATTTAATAATCTGCAGAGCGGGGCGGACGGTATCGGCCGTGGAGTGGTTGGCGCCTGAAACCATGCCGTCGGCATCGCCGGCTTTAATCATCAGGGTTCCGAAATAGTTGGGAATCAAAGCTGTTTTGGCGGCGTCTTCTTCGGTCATGCCTTTGGATTTGCGCAGTTCAAACAGCAGATTGGCATAATCTTTGAGTTTCGGAGAAGCAGCCGGATTGATAATCTCAATTCCTTCAATGTTCCAGCCGTTTTTGGCAAAATCAGCTTTAATCTGAGCTTCGTCGCCGAGAATAATGATTTTGCAGATTTTGTCCTTATTGATAATATGGGCAGCCTGTAAAACGCGCAGGTCTTCTCCTTCAGGAAGAACAATCGTTTTGTAGTGCTCTTTGGCCTTGGCCAGAACATCTTTGATCTGTCTCTTATACACATCTCCGAGCCCACGAGACGGAGCTACATCTC
>URWU01000254.1 GCA_900551585.1 uncultured Alphaproteobacteria bacterium
CGGAGATGTGTATAAGAGACAGCAGGTAACCCCGAACATAATACGGCTTTCTATAATAATCTCCTTACACAATCACACATACTGGAGCTAAAGCCCATATTGTCAAACAATTATCAAACAGCTTCCCTGCAGTTTCTTCCGGAGCTTCGTGACAGCGAGTTCGGTTTCCATAAAAATACTGACTTAAACTTCAATAAAGGCAATAACTGCGACGCTTATACCTTTACAAAAGCCAACTGTACGCGCAACCGGACGACTTATAACAAATGTCCGTTTAATTCGAACAATTTCAAAGACTGTTACTGCAACGCTACCATTTATAAATACAGCCCGAGCAACTGCAGTTATTTCGGTACGGCGCATGATGCCAATTATATGCTCGGCTCAAACCGCTGCCTTGACGATAACAAACCGCCGCGTTCAAATGACTGCCTGTGCAACGAGCGTTTCAGCTACACAACAAACGCCAGCTGCGGCGATGTTAAAAAAATTATTGATACCAGTTCTTCCTGTACCGAAGACGGAAATAAACGCTATGAAAAATGCAAATGCGACCCGGCGAAATTTCCCTATTCTTATACGGGCGGAAATTCTTATTCCAGCGGCTTTAAAAATGCCGTCAAAGCCAAATGCAGACATCCTGATAACTTCTACAGCTGTGACAACAACGGACCGACAGTTTATTTTAACTGCGCAGTAACAGATTCTGCTTACAAATATACAAGCTCCTCCTGCAGCGCGGAAAAAAGCTCTTGGGTTGTTTCCGGCAGCAGCAGATACATCACCAACGGCAACGGAATCGGCATCACGCTCTATACCATTTGTGACTGCCCGTCCAGCTATAAGAGCGGATCGCAATGTTCTTATTATATGAGCCGCACCGGCTATGAAAGCACATCGACACCGTTCTGCTATGAACACGGCCACGGCAAACGCGACGGTTCAAAATCATATTTCGGTAAAAGATGTATTGATATGAACGGCGGAACCCTTTATTCCGACAAATCATGCACCACCCGAGCAGGCACAACCGTCTATTCAGACGCCGCCAGCGACTGCCTGTGCAACCGCAGTATTTATACAACCATCGGCGAACGTTGCTACGAATATCATAAATTCAGTCGCCAATGGTGCTGGGTCTGCAAAGACAGAACCGGAACTTACTCATACCGACACTAAACACATCTCTAATAAAACAGCCCCTGATTTTTATCCGGGGCTGCTTTATTTTTCAGGGCATTGCTTATATCAAAATTGCCGATAACAAGGACAACAACACGCTAAATCTGTATCAGCAGTCCGTTAGACGTACTTAAACGCGCGGTTCCGCCAATCGGAAAAGTAATCAACGGCGTTGTATGGCCAAAATCAACATTGGCAATAATCGGCAGATTTTTAAGCTCCGGCTTATCCAGAATAAATTCCAGTTTTTCGCGGGTAACTTCCGAGGCTTTCTGAAAACGGCCGATGACAATTCCGGTCACGTTTTTGAAATCATCCTGATACATCAAAGCCTGCAAATGGCGTTCAAAAGCTCCGGCATCTCCGGATGAGGTAAAGCAGTCTTCAATAAACAAGACGGTATCCGCTTCAAAAGCCGGACGGTAACCCGTTCCCAAAAGCAAATCAAAAGTACCGATATTACCGCCGATAATCTTGCCTTCGGCGCTGCCCTCATTAATAATCCACCAGCCCTCGTTTTTGATAAAATTGCGATTTTCCTGATCCAAAAACCACAAATCATCACTCCACTCAGCAGACGGCTCTAGCTGATTTTTTCCCTCGCCCATAATCATCTTTTTAAGATTCTCGAGCGTATATTCATACCCTTTTTTAATTCCCAGCGAGCTGTAATGCGGACCGGAAAAAGTCACCAGACCGGTTTTGGCATAAATTGCATTCAGCAAAGCGGTAATATCGGAAAAACCGCAAAAGATTTTCGGATTATCCTTAATCACGTCATAATCCAGATAAGGCAGCAGCTGATTCGAATTTGAACCGCCGATAATCGTAAAAATCGCTTTGACATTCGGATCTTTGAAAGCATCCATAATATCTTCCACTCTTTTGGCAACATCGCAAGAGCCCATCAAATCAAAATTTTCGTCCGTGGTATTTTTGCCGAAAGTGACTTTCAAACCCATTTCGGCAAAACGTTTTGCCGCATTTTCACGGCTGTCCTGCCCGATGATTTTCAATCCCCGCGCCGGAGCAATAACGCGGATTTCATCACCTTGGGCTAATTGAGCCGGAACAATCTTTTTCATTGGTCTTTCCTCCATAATTTTTAAGTTTCTTTCAGCATAAAA
>URWU01000255.1 GCA_900551585.1 uncultured Alphaproteobacteria bacterium
CGAGATGTAGCTCCGTCTCGTGGGCTCGGAGATGTGTATAAGAGACAGTTGCTGGTCTTGCTGGGAACTGATTTTCCGTATAATTTTATGCTGCCGGACCGGCAGGTGACGGTTCAGGTTGATATTGCCGCCAAGCATTTAGGGCGCCGCTCGCGTCTTGATTTCGGAATCGCCGCCGATGTCAAAGCCACAATAGACGCTTTGCTGCCGCTGCTGAAAAATAAAAAAGAATATGACCATTTGAATAAATCTCTGGCTTATTTTGAGGAAAAAGAAAAACAAAAGAAACAAGATATTGAAGATATGGCTCACACGCCGCAGCTCAATCCGCAGTATCTGACTCATCAATTGAGCCGTTTAGCTGATGATAATGCCGTTTTTGTAGTCGATGTCGGCTTAAACGATATTTGGGCGGCGCGATATATTGAAGCCTTGGGCGACAGAATAATCATGGGCTCGTTCAAACACGGCACCATGGCCGCAGCCGTTCCTGAGGCTATCGGTGCGTCTTATGCCGAACCTGAGCGCCAGATAATCGTTTTGGCCGGAGACGGCGGATTGACAATGCTTCTCGGAGATTTGCTGACGGTGGTTCAGCAAAAGCGCAATATCAAAATCATTGTCTATAATAACCGAGAATTGGGTTTTATTAAAAAAGAGGCCAAAATGGAAAAAATGCAGCCCTATGAAATCGGGTTTGAAAATCCGGATTTTGCCAAACTGGCTGATGTTATGGGGCTTAAGGGCTTTTACCTTGATAAGCCGGAAGATGCAGAAAAAGTCCTGCGTGACGCTCTGGCTTATGACGGTGCCGTTTTGATAAACGCCGTCACCAATCCCGATGAACTCGGTTAAAACAGAAGCGTCATCACTTGCTGTTACCGTGAGCAAATGCGAAGAATCTCAGCTGTTATTGTCACGCCAGCCTCAAAATGACGTGTACGGTTGAGCGACAAGATTCTGGGCGAGCAACGCGAGCGGTGAGACAGCTAAACCATGCCTCATGCGCTTGCCAGCGCCGCCGGCTAGAGATATTTGGAGATAACTTCCTCATCATTAAAAGGCAGAATTTTACCATTAACATATTGTCCGGTTTCATGACCTTTGCCGGCCACAATCAGAACGTCGCCTTTTTCGAGTTGAGACATGGCAAATCTGATAGCTCTTTCACGGTCGCCGATATTATAAGCGCGCGGACAGCCGGCCATGACCTGCTTGCGGATATCATCGGCATTTTCGGTACGCGGATTGTCATCGCTGACATACACGACATCGGCCATTTCCTGAGCGATTTCACCCATAATCGGGCGCTTGGTGCGGTCACGGTCGCCGCCGCAGCCAAACAGAATATGCAGTTTGCCTGAGGTGTGTGAACGCATGGCGGAAATAACATTTTCCAAAGCATCGGGCGTGTGGGCATAATCAACATAAACCGCGCCGCCTTTTTCTGTCTCACCGATATATTGCAAACGCCCTTTGGCACCTTTGAGCGTGCTGACATAATTAAGCATTTCGTCCGGCTTGCCTGTCAGGGCACCGGCCATGCCTAAAGCGCAGAGAACGTTCATGGCCTGAAAATCACCGGCCAGAGGGATGAAGATATTTTTCTCTTCGCCGAAATAACTGATTTTCAGATTCTGTCCGTTGGCAAGCGGCTCTTCTTCCAGAAGCTGAATATCATCACCGTCATGACCATAACTGATGACCCTGTGCCCGGCTTTTTTGCAAGCCTTGCGCAGGTCGTCATAAACCTCAATATCGGCATTGAGAACGGCAACGCCGCTTTCTTCCATAATATCTGTAAACAGAAGCTTTTTGGCTTCATAGTAGTTTTCCATGGTTTTGTGATAATCAAGATGATCTTGGGTGAGGTTGGTAAAACCGGCAACTTTAATGTTTATGCCGCCGACACGGTATTGGCAGATTCCGTGGCTGGAAGCCTCAATGGTCAGGTAATTGAAACCATCTTGGGACAGGCGCTGCAAATCTTTGTGGAGAGTAATGGGGCCGGGGGTGGTGTTGACATAGGCAACCGGAGGCTCGTTATTTTTGATTAAGCCGAGCGTGCCGATACTGGCGGCATTTTCTCCGGAAGCAAAAATCATCTGGCGGATAAAATCGGCAATGGAAGTCTTGCCGTTTGTACCGGTAACGGCGGCAATATTCTCAGGCTGCCCGGCATAAAAACGGGCCACCATTTTGGCAAAATTTTTGTTAGGGTTTTCAGCTTCGATACTGTCTCTTATACACATCTCCGAGCCCACGAGACGGAGCTACATCTCGT
>URWU01000256.1 GCA_900551585.1 uncultured Alphaproteobacteria bacterium
GCTCGGCGCGAAAACCGCCTTTTTGAGGCGTTTCCGAATATTCCAGTTTTTCCGCTTTGGCGCTGTCGCGCAAAATTCCCCGCAGCTGAACTTTATAAAGCGGGTCATTGCTTTTCTCGGCTGTTCCGGACAGCGGCTTGTCGGTAATTGTAATCTCTTGCCGGGCGGCAGAAGTTCTCATTTCCAGCTGTTTGCGTCTTTGCGGAGAAATTTTGCTTTTATATTCCTCTTTGCTCCAGTCAAAGCCTTTGGCGACGGTCAAGTAATCTTTGCTGATTTGCGCCGGATTGGTCTTTGCGAGATATTCTTTGTCGGCATTGATTTTGCGGCGCAGCTCTTCAAGGAGATAAACCCTGTCCCACAACAAATCTTCGGGGCTACGGTTAATGCCGTTATTTCTGATATAAGCCAGATAATTTTCAAGAAATTGTTTTTCTTCGGCATTCAGGCCGGCGAAGAAATCCTGTTCATTGAGGCGAGGTGAGTCTGTTGCCTGATTGTCATTTGCCAGTTCGTTTTTTTGTAGGGCTTCTTTAATCTTGCGCATTTCTTTTTGCATACCTTCCATGCAATGGCTACAAAAAGAGGCGCCTTTGACGGCGGGTCCGTTCTGGCTGCCCAAACAACCGGCACCGGTGCAATGAGTGCCCCAGGTATTTGTCTGTGTCTGCTCGTGGTCGGTCATATTGAAGGTGTGGCCAAGTTCGTGAATGACGGTTCTTTTGAAATAATCTTTGTCATTCTTAAAATGTTCAACGGAAATACAGGGACCGGCAAACCCGCCGTAAGCATAACCTTTGGCTGGTGTTTTGCTTGAGACGGAAACCATGACGGGGCAGCTTAAACTCCTTTCGTCTGCTTTCAGTTTGTAAGTCCTTTGAATTTCTCTTTGCTTCAATTTTTGCCATTTTTCAAAATCAACAAGGCCGTTGGCGGTCGCTTTTCTCAGCATATCCTCAACGGAATCTTTTCTGAGATACATGCCGTCAGGTTGTTTTTCATAATGTTCGGAAATAAGGGCTTCCAAATCTAAATCAGGTCTTGTCTGCAAAACGTCTTTGAATGTTTCTTCAACTTGGCGGCGGCTGAAAAAAGATTTGCTTTCTTTGGTGGTGATTGAAAAACAGTCCTTAAACTCAGGAAACAGGCCGACAAATTCTTCAACGGCTTCTCTTGCCCATTGTTTATACTTGGGGTCAATATTGTCTTCAAATTCGAAACCGATTAATTTTTTCATTTAAGCGTCCGCAGGAAAGTTTAATTAAGAATAGGATAACATAAACAACTGTTTTTGTCCATAATGTATTTTGTCTAACGTCTTTGGCGGTTTTGAATAAAAATCTGCTCTGATTTTTCCTCAAATCCGTTGATATCTTTGCTTTTTTGTTTGGTAATTGCAAGAATTTGTTATATATTTTCTTCAATAAATTCGTTACAAATCAAAGGAAGAAAAATTAATATGACTAATGAGATGACCCAAGAGGAATTCACCAAAGAAGAAGGTGAATATAATGCTGATTCCATTAAAGTTTTAAGAGGTTTGGACGCGGTCCGCAAACGCCCCGGAATGTATATCGGCGACACGGACGACGGTTCAGGCCTGCACCACATGATTTACGAAGTTTTGGACAATGCGATTGACGAGGCCTTGGCCGGATACTGCGACAAAACCGAAGTAATTTTAAACCCCGACGGTTCAGCCACAATCCGCGACAACGGCCGTGGTATTCCGGTCGGAATTCATGCTGAAGAGGGAGTCTCTGCCGCAGAGGTCATTATGACCGAACTGCACTCGGGCGGTAAGTTTGATAACAACTCCTACAAGGTTTCCGGCGGTTTGCACGGTGTGGGTGTTTCGGTTGTAAACGCTTTGTCTGTCTGGCTCAGACTGCGCATTTGGCGTGAAGGTCATGAACATATTGCCGAATTTTCTCACGGTAACGTTACCCGCCATTTGGAAATCGTCGGTGATGCTGACGGGCGCCACGGAACAGAAGTCACTTTCCTGCCGTCTCCCGAAACTTTTACAATGACGGAATTCAACTTTGAAACTTTGGAAAGATCAATCCGTGAAAAAGCTTTCTTAAACTCCGGCGTCTATCTGCGCCTGATTGACAACCGCGGTGCCGAACCCCGCGAAATCGATTTCCATTATGAAGGCGGTCTGAAAGCTTTTGTCAGCCATATTAACAAATCCAAAGCCCCGCTGCATGAGGACTGTCTCTTATACACATCTCCGAGCCCACGAGACGGAGCTACATCT
>URWU01000257.1 GCA_900551585.1 uncultured Alphaproteobacteria bacterium
ATGTGTATAAGAGACAGCTTTGAACCTGAATAAATAACGGATCGCTGATTTCATTAAACATTTTATGGCGCTTTTGTTCTAATTCCAAATCAGACAAATGATGTTCCAGCCATTTCTCCCGCAGCTCGGTATCGGTTTCTTCTAAAACGCGTTCATAAATTTTGCCGTCCTGCGGTCTCGGCGTTTCAATATAAATCCGATATCCGTCGGCAAGAAGCTGTTTTTCATTTTTTTCAAGATTATAACCGATTGTCAGCCGGCTGCCGTTTCTTTTGACATGCGGAGCAAATTCCAAGCTACCGTCAGTATTTTTCTTCACATAATTTTTCATTTTATACTCCTCTGAATTTTACTGTTATCACTCCGGGCTGGGCATCATCCCAGTTTGCCACGCCGCCGCGTCCCCAATTTTCATTAATCACATCCTTAAACGCGGATTCCGCCGGCGTCACCTGATACCCGTGCGAAATTCCCGGATATCCTTTGTTCCCCCGCTTGGCGACCAGAACATTGCGGGTTTTGATATTCTTCTGTTCCAAAATGCCGCCGTCCTTGGCCGGTTCGGGATAATAGCCGCAGGAAAGTCCGGGATTGGCAATAATCCCCTTTTCCGGATTATCCTGCCGCAGCAGATAACTTGAAGTACCGTTTTCGGCATAAGCAGCCCGCCCCTTGGCGCCGCATCTCCAATCCCAGTTTCCCTTTGTCAGATAAATTTCGCCGATAAAACCGGCGCCGCTGCTGCCGCTGCCGGTATTCTGCTGTTTGACAGCCCCGGCACTCGCACCGCCTCCGGCAATTTTGACATAATACCAGCCGTCAACCGTCACATTCAAAACCCCGGTACTGCCTCCGGTCGAATTATTCAAAACCACCGCATCCGGCAGCAGAGGATTGGCACCATAATGCATAAATATTTTATAAGATTCGTTTCTGTTCATTGTCATGCCCCGTATGTAAATTTGCCGATTGAAACCAACACCTGACAAACCATTTCAAACCCTTCGTTAAAACTCTCTTCTGTCGGCACCAGTGAAATAATCACCTCATAAATACTGTCTTCGGTAATTTCCGGAACACTGCCGTTCAAGAGCAGATAATCCGTCTCAACATAATCAAAATTCAAAGCAAACGGCTCCAAACCGGTCCGGACCAAAATTCGTTTTACAAAAGTTTTGACGCGGATATCCGGCGGTGTTAAAATAAAGTCGGAATAATCGCCTTCAAAATAAATCGTCAAATCAGAGTCCAACATCACAAACAAATCATTCGGATTGCTCCAATCAATTTTGAAAACGCCGTCCGGACAGGCCGATGCATCAAGATAATCCATCGGCACATTGAAATGATTAGCGCTCCGCTGTGCATCTGCAGCCCAGTTTTGCGCTGTCACGGCACTTACTGCCGCAGCCGTTGCCTGTTCTGTCGAGCGGTCGGCCTCCGTTCCGGCTTGCTCGGCATGTTCTCTGGCCGTATCCAAAGATGAGGCAATATCAAGAAAAGCCGTATCAATCGGCAGATTCGAATTCACCAGCGCATTACCCTCCGCATTCCAGACAATCGCCTTTCCGGCCTGAGGCATAGGCAGATTACCGTTCATCGGCGTTGTCAAATAAGGCGGAACCAATAAAGTGCGTCCGATTTTTTCATCAAGCTGCTGCAAACTGGCAACCTGATAATCCAGTTCATGATTAATCACCTTGGCTCGAAACGCACCGCTTTCCTGAAAATCAGAAGTCCGCTGAATTTCCAGATTACGAATAATCGTCACCACCACCCCGGCAGCCGGCGCCTCATTGAAAACAACCTTGCCGCCGTTTTCTTCATTTATCATCACGGTATAATTAGAAGTCTGTAAATCCTCTCCGAGATAAACATCAACATCATCACCGTCAAAAGTCAGAAAGTTGTAGAAAAACTCTTTGACCACACCGTCTGCCACAAAATGCACCACCGGTCTGGCCGTTATTTTAGTCTTTTTTACCATTGGAAAACCTTTTCACAAAAAAAGCCCCGCAATCAGAAAAATTGCGGAGCTTATAAGTTGTCATAATTTAAAATAAAAAAGCCCTGTCTTTGAACAGGGCACAAATCTCAGGACACACTAATCCCAAGTGACAGTTTATATTTAACCTAAAACAAACAATTTGTCAAGGAATTTATTCCTATTTCAAGTAACCCTCTTTTAAAACTTGACTATTTTACTATATAGTATCTGTCTCTTATACACATCTCCGAGCCCACGAGACGGAGCTACATCTCG
>URWU01000258.1 GCA_900551585.1 uncultured Alphaproteobacteria bacterium
GACGCCGAGAAAACCCGTCTTAAAGTTTCAGTTTCTATTTTCGGTCGTTCTACTCCGGTTGAGCTGGAATTCAGCCAGGTTGAAAAAGTATAAAATCGTTATACTTGAGTATCCGGAGCGATTTTATGTCGTCTCTGAAAATAAAATAATTAAAAAAAGCACCGTTATTTCGGTGCTTTTTCTTTATACCAGCCGGGGGCGGCGCGGGACCAGCGTTGTTTGTTTTTGCCGCCGGGTTTGGCGATAATGCCGCCAATCGTCGGTTTCAGGCAGCCGGTTGTTTCCGGATAAGAAAAGGGTTCATTTGTTAGTTTGCACTTGGCCATATCGGCAAAAATACGCGCTTCCATAAATTTGCCGTTGTAACCGTAAAAGTCAGACCATTCAACACGCGGCTGCGGTGTGAAAATCCGGTTAAACTGTTCCTGATGTTCGGGCAAAACTTCCATTTTGCCGGCAAGCAGATTTTTGAAATCGGCATAGACTACCGGATTACGCCAGCCGCCGCCGAAGACCAGAAAATATTTCGGAAAGTCATAATTCTCGGGAATGAAAGCCAAGTTGTAGACAAAGATATAAGCGCTGAAAAATTCGACAGTCCGAACCCGGTCGGCAAAAGGAATGTTTTCATCAAGCAGCTCAGGAATTGTGCGATACCATGCCGGGTCGGAAGACTTGGGCGGCAGCATGGTAATAAAATTGTCCTGATTGTGAGTTTGTGCCGCTTTCTCGAATAATTGCCGCAGCAGGCGGTAATTGATTTTTCCTTGTTTGCCGGTTTTGCCGTCCAAGTCGCAGGGCTGATTTTTGAACTCGCGCATGAGCAAATCGATAAAGTGATTAAAAGGTCCGGTATCCCAGCCCATAACCACTTCGCGGCCGGTGATTTTGTCACGGCTGATGACGGCGATATTGCCGGTGTTGCCGCCGTTGCAGAAGGCAACAGGAAAAATTTCTTTGCTCTTAAGGTCATTGGCAATATGCTGATTATGCACCGGTGCCAGAGGGGCGCCTTCGCCGAGATTCATTAAGTCATCGGAGCGGAAATCAAAAGCAACCGGAATTCCGGTCAAATCGGCCAGCATTTGGCCGCAGCCGATTTGCAGGGTGTAAATTTGGCCGGGGTCGCGGCTGCGGGCGATTGACGGCGGGCAGTGGCCGCAAGTCTGGCCATGAAAGCCGATGAGGTCAACTTTTTCTTTGGCGATGTGATTTTGTTCAAGAAGTCGGTTGATTGTTTCAGCAACCAGTTTGATATAAGAATCGTGGAGTTCGCTAAAATGGTTTTCCGGTTTGGCGGCAATTGCCGCGATGTCGCAGTTGTTTTGTGAAAGCATGAATTTCAGCTGGCGGAAGCGGTTGCCGATTTCAACGGGGATGTCTACGGTCAGGCCGCAGAGATCATTAATGCGGGAGCCTTGGAACTCGGTGAGGACAACATCGACGGCGTCCAGCGAGTTGCCGGTCATAACGCCGATACAGCGATAAGTTTGCTCTGCCATGCTTTTTCTCCAATTTGACGGTAAGGCAAGCATAGCAAAAGAAAAGGAGTTAGTCTATAAATTTTTAGTCTAAAAACTTAAAGCCCCAACCGAGGTTGAGGCTCATAAGGTTTATAGTTGTTTTTTTAATTAATCACGCGCACAGAGATTTTCTGACGGCGGAATTTGTCGATTTTGCAATCAACAAGTCCTCCGGTGCGGGCGTGGCGGCTGCGTTTGGTTATGACCCAAACGTTTTTTTCCAGCAGGACGGTCATGGTTGAGCCGTGAATGGCTTCGATGATTCCGTTGACCAGACTGCCGACCGGGTGGCTGGCAATAAAAGAATCAGAGGGAAGAAACTCCGGCGTTACGATGTAGCTCAATCCGTAGAAATTCTTGGACGGTTTGCAGAGCTTGTTGACGGTTACCTGAACGGACTGCCCTTTGCTGAAAAAGATATGCGGGTTAAACATATGTCCTTTGGCAAAGAAAGCGGCGGTTTCGGTAATGATCTGTGTTCCGCTTTTGGTTTTAATCTCTCTGGTAATGTTAAAAAAAACACGGTCATCTTTAATTTTAGTGACGATGGCCGGGAAGACGTTGTTGATTTTAAACGCCTGTCTTTTTTCGTTTGACGTTGCCATAATTTTATTATTTTTGGGGTTAATACTCGAGTAGAATTATTATGAAACCGAGTTATCCCGGGCAGAAGCTTAATCCATAATAATTCGTTATTAAGACTGTTTATAGCCTGTCTCTTATACACATCTCCGAGC
>URWU01000259.1 GCA_900551585.1 uncultured Alphaproteobacteria bacterium
CGAGATGTAGCTCCGTCTCGTGGGCTCGGAGATGTGTATAAGAGACAGCAATTAAGCAACTTCTTTACTAGAGGCTGCGGCTCTTCTTTTTTCTGCCTTTTTCTCCTCATCGCAGATCGGGCAGTATTTATGTTCTCCGGAGATATATCCGTGTTTTGGGCACACAGAGAAAGTCGGAGTTATGGTAATGTAGGGTAAACGGTAGTTAGTCAGAACTTTTTTAACCAGTTCGCGGCAAACTTTGGCCGAAGATAATTTCTGTCCCATGTAAAGGTGCAGAACGGTACCACCGGTATATTTGGTCTGCAGACGAGACTGCAAGTCCAAGGCTTCAAACGGATCATCTGTATAACCAACCGGCAATTGCGAAGAGTTGGTATAATACGGATTTTCTTTGGTTCCGGCTTGAATAATATTCGGGAAGCGTTTTTTGTCTTCACGGGCAAAGCGGTAAGTTGCGCTCTCGGCCGGAGTTGCTTCCAAATTGTACATATGGCCGGTTTCTTCTTGGATTTTAACCAGATTATCGCGGATATGATCCAAGAATTTCTCGGCAAAATTCTGTCCCCAGGCAGTGGCAATATTCTCTTTGCCGTCGGTAAAGTTCATAATCATTTCGTTGATGCCGTTGACACCAATGGTCGAGAAGTGATTACGCAAAGTGCCGAGGTAACGTTTGGTATAAGGGAACAAGCCGTTGTCAATCAGGCGTTCGATTACTTTACGCTTGATTTCCAAAGATGTCCGGGCAATGTTCATCAGCTCGTCAACGCGGGCAAGCAAGCCGTGCTCATTGTCTTTGTAGACATAGCCGAGGCGGGCGCAGTTGAACGTTACAACACCGATAGAACCGGTTTGTTCAGCAGAACCGAACAGGCCGTTACCGCGAGCCAGCAGTTCGCGCAGGTCAAGCTGCAGACGGCAGCACATTGAACGAATCTGACCGGGTTTCAAAACCGAATTCAGGAAGTTCTGGAAATAAGGCAGACCGTATTTAGCAGTCATTTCGAACAAAAGTTCGGTGTTTTCATCATCCCAGGGGAAATCCGGCGTAATATTATAAGTCGGAATCGGGAAAGTGAACGGACGGCCTTTAATATCGCCTTTCATCATAACTTTGATGTAGGCTTTGTTAATCATATGCATTTCTTCTTTGAGGTCGCCGTAAGTGAATTCCTGCTCAACACCGGCAATCAATGGGTGCTTGTCGCGCAAGTCGTCCGGGCAGACCCAGTCAAAGGTGAAGTTGGTGAAAGGTGTTTGCGAACCCCAGCGGGACGGAACGTTCAGGTTATAAACCAATTCCTGAATAGACTGTTCTACCTGATCATAGGTCAATTTGTCGGCACGGATATAAGGCGCCAGATAAGTATCAACCGAAGAGAAAGCCTGAGCACCGGCCCATTCATTCTGCAGGGTGCCCATGAAGTTAACCATTTGGCCGACAGCTGCGGACAGGTGTTTTGCCGGACCGGCTTCAGCCTTACCGGGAACGCCGTTGAAACCTTCATGCAGCAGGTTTTTCAAAGACCAGCCGGCGCAGTAAGCTGCCAGCATGTCCAAATCGTGAATATGAATATCGCCGTTGCGGTGAGCTTCGCCGACAACAGACGGGTAAACGTGGCTCAGCCAGTAGTTAGCCGTTACTTTACCGGAGACGTTCAAAATCAGACCGCCGTTGGAATAGCCCTGATTGGCATTGGCATTGACGCGCCAGTCGAGTTTTTCGAGATATTCGTTAATAGAACTTTCAACATCGACCATGACTTTTTTATCTGTACGCATACGGTTGCGTTGGTCACGGTATAAAATGTAGGCTTTGGCAGTAGCAAAATAGTTGGCGGAAATCAACACCTGCTCAACAACATCTTGAATCTGCTCAATGGAAGGCAGAGATTCTGCAAATTTGTGTTTTAAAACCTTCAAAACCTGCGCGGTTAACAGCCAGCTTTCTTCTTCACCGAATTCGCCGGTGTTTTGTCCGGCTTTATTAATGGCATTAAAAATTTTCGAGCTATCAAACGGGGCTAGTGTACCATCTCTTTTTGTAACGTTCTCAACCGGGGATTTTTCATTCTCGATTGGAGATGCTTTGTATTCAGTCTCTGACATTTCGCTTAAACGACCCTTCATTATTTAGTGTTATCTGACAATAGGTTCTATCTAATATCGCTTAGACATATCCATACCATATATAGTATTAATAACTGTCTCTTATACACATCTCCGAGCCCACGAGACGGAGCTACATCTC
>URWU01000260.1 GCA_900551585.1 uncultured Alphaproteobacteria bacterium
CGAATGCGCAGCATTTCATTATCAATACAGCCACCTGTAAGGGTGGCTTTTTTATTGGTGCTAATCCGCAAGGGACCGAACCGCTCGGTTCGAGACTGAGCGACGCGAAGGACGGCGTCAAAGAGCGCAGCGAATAGCCAATCCGCTCGAATGCGCAGCATTTCATTATCAATACAGCCACCTGTAAGGGTGGCTTTTTTATGAAAAGCTCTTGACTTTTATTTGTACATAATGTACATTAAGTACATAACGTACGTTTTGTACGCTCTGAATAGTAAAGAAAGGCGCAAACAAATGACTAATCTTGGAACAATAGCGATGACTGAAGCCAGGGATAATTTGGCTGATGTTGTCAATAGAGTAGCCTTCGGAAAAACGAGAATTTCTCTGACTCGCAAAAATAAGCCGGTTGCTTATTTGGTGCCGATTGAAGATATTGAACTGTTGGAAGCAATTGAAGACAGACTTGATATTTTAGCACTGGATAAAATGGTTGATGAAATGGAAGATCAGGAAAATATCTCGCTGGAGGCCTTAAAAAAACTATAAGGAATAAATAGTTATGGCTGCAAAAATAGAATTCTCACCAGCCGCAGTGAGAGAATATAAGAAATTAATGCCTCGTGAGAAGAGTTTAATCGTTACGGAAATTGAGAAACTGGCAGATAACCCCTTTCCTGAAGGGTGTAAAAAGCTGAGCGGTATCTCAAAAAAGGTTAAGAATAAGCTGGGAACAGACTGTATTTACCGAATCAGAGTTGATAGCTTCCGGGTACTGTATTCGGTTGATGATGGGCGGATTACCATCTGTGTCCTGCGGATTGGCGCTAGAAAAGAAGTTTATCAGTTCTTGAAAAAAGGGCAGGTTTAAAGAAAAGCCGGAGTTATCTCCGGCTTTTTTGTTAATAGATACGGATAACAATTAAGAACGGTAGAGCTGCAATGATTGTAAGCAGAATATCCATTTAATATGCCAAAGAATGTTTACGTAGATTCCTCAGCATCTAATTGTCATCCTGAGCGTAGCGAAGGATCTCAGCCATATTATTGTATTATCTGCAAAACAAAATGCCGCGGAAAAAAATAATTCCCTGCGGCATTTGAGTTTCATCAAAATATTCTCAGATATTTTTACCGGCCAGATAAGCCTCTTTCATAACCGGTAAACCTTTAATATCGCCGATATTCCACGCGCCGGTACCGTAAATAACGCCTTTTTCGCGAGCGTCATCAAGGCAGTCTTCGGTAAAACCGCGAAAACCTTCCAGAGTCTTTTCCATATTGGCATGGCTTCCGTCAGCTGCCGCAACAATAAAGTAAAAATCTTTATGGCTGATTTCGGTATATCTAGGGACAGTGCGGTCAATCAGAGTTTTCATTTGGCCGTTCATGCTGTAAAAATAAACCGGTGTTGCCATCACAATCACGTCAGCCTTGACCATTTTATCCAAAATCTCGGCCATATCATCTTTTTGGACGCATTTGTGAGTCGTGTTACACACGCCGCAGCCGCGGCAATAGTTGATGTGTTTATCATTCACATAGATTTTTTCGACATTGTGGCCTGCTTCTTCCGCACCGCGCATAAATTCATCACAAAGTGTGTCAGAATTGCCGTGCTTACGGAAACTGGCAGATAAAATCAAAACTTTTTTAGTCATTTTGCAGTCCTTTCACCCAATCATTAACATCTTCTGCGGCATTTTTGGCACTTCTGCCCCAAAAAGCCTGACCGTCAATCAGCGTTGCGTCAGGCGCAAGCTTTTTAATATCAGTCATACTGTGGCCGAGACCGCTGCCGCCATGCGTCATAAACGGAATAATCTTTTTGCCGCTCAGGTTGTTTTCGGCAAGAAAAGTGACAACCGGCGTGGCAATTGTTCCCCACCAGCAGGGCGAACCGACAAAAATGACATCATATTGAGCCAGATTTTGCGGCTGATTTTTCAAAGCCGGCCGGATACCGTCGCTGATTTCTTTTTTGGCTTGTTCGGTCAGCTGTTTATAATCGTCAGGATAAGCCGCGGCCGGTTCAATTGCAAAAATATCTGCTTGCAACACATTGCTGATTTGCGTGGCAATTTCTTTGGTATTGCCGGATTTTGAGTAATAAGCCACCAGAATTTTATCCTGCGGAGTGATTGTTTGTGCCGCGGCAGTTCCTGTACAGAACAGCAATGCCAAAGCAGAAAGTAAAAATGTATTTTTCTTCATGTTATTTATATTCCTTGTCAGTTACGGGTTCAAGCC
>URWU01000261.1 GCA_900551585.1 uncultured Alphaproteobacteria bacterium
GGCAGCGTCAGATGTGTATAAGAGACAGAAGCAAAGTAAACGCAACTAATTGGTTCTTGAATAGCCATGATGATGTTAGATCATCATATTTTCTCGAAGATACTGCGACTGAATTTGATATCCAGGGACTAGAACTAGATTGGACAATCGTTTGCTGGGATGCAAATCTGCGCTTCGTTGAGAATCATTTTGAGTATTATAGTTTCACAGGATCAAAATGGATGAAAATAAATAAAGCCGAAAATATATTATATCTCAAAAATGCTTACAGAGTTCTTCTAACCAGAGCTAGACAAGGCATGATTATCTTTATTCCTGAAGGAGATGAACATGATACCACAAGACTCACAAGCTACTATGATGGAATCTATAATTACTTAAAAGATATAGGCATTCAACCGATATATTAGAACAATTATATACTATTACGGAGACGTCATTACCGATATTTTTTCTATAGAGGCTCGTAATATCTCACATCTAATTACTAGAAAGCTCTTAATATGGCTGCTAATAATAATGACACTATAAATGCTAAATTACAGAAACTTCTAGATGGTGAATTTTAAGAGCCAAAGTAACTTTGTTTCCGCCGGATACGAAAAAAGACGCTGCAAACGAGCGTCTTTCTAATCAAACTGGCGGAGAGACAGGGATTCGAACCCTGGGTACCCCGTGAAGAGTACAATTGATTTCGAGTCAACCGCATTCGACCACTCTGCCATCTCTCCGTTAGAACCGATATATAAAAGCAAATAAAATAAAATGCAAGCAAAATTCTGCCGCTTGTGGAACTTTTTTTGCCGCCCGCGATATTCTTTTCCGCAATAGCCCTCTTCGCCGCCGGCGCTGCTTTCCGGCTGACCGGTTTAACGCCCGTTGTCACCGCGGCGGTAGGCCTTTGTCTTTCCGTCCATTCCCCATTGGTTAAGCCCGGAAAGGACTTCGTCTTCTGCGACAATCCGGTCAATACTGCGATGCGGATATTTTTCCATCATCTCGCCGAACCAAACCGCAACTTCGCCCATTTTTATCCGGCGGCTGCCGGTTTCAATCGTGCCGTAATCCAAAACTTTATCCGCCTCAATCCCTTTAACGGCTTTGTAAATGCGGTCTTCCATAGTCAGCGAACACAGGGTAGGGCCCAGCTCCGATAAAATATTGTCATCATAGCCGTTCTCTCTGAATACAATGCTGAGATTGTCATCGCCTTTGCGGTTGTCTTCGGGAAGTTCTGCCGAAGCCGGCTTTTTCTGCATAACATGTTGCAGCTCGTGGATAATAACTGCCCCCACCGGCGAAAAATCCCCTTCGGATAAATTTCCGCTGCTGTCAACGCCCAGACTCAGTCCGACACTCATTCCGCGCCGACACCAATAAGCCACGGCATTGGCAAAATCATCCTCGTTAACCGAGGTAAAATACCACAGGCTGTCGTCTTTAATCTCCTGTTTTTGCAGCCATTTCTGCAGCATCTTTTTACTCAGAGCATTGGCTTTCGCGCTGTCGGCATAGGAAATCATAAACCGGTCATTGCAGTTATAAAGAGCCTGCGCTAACTTTTTCACTCCCGGATATTGGGCCGCCTTGTGCACCAAAGCCTGATAATCCTTGTAATATCGCCCGAAAAGTTCGTCCCGTTCGTCAATCCAGCCGGCGCTTTTTTGCAAAACCTCATCATAGTTGTCGCCGTACCGCAGCACTTTTTCAAAATAAAGAAACGCTTTCAAGTTATTGTAATCGCTCAAATCGACTTCGTCTTTGGTTCCCTTGACGCGGCTGATTTGCGCTAGCATCTTATAAGCCGTAATCTGATATTCTTTTTTCTGATTATAAGTCAGGGCAGGGCTGTTCTGCACCGCTTTCGTCGCGTTAATGCCGTTTTTGACGATTTCCCAGAAATTGGCATTGTTTTCGGGGCAGTGGTTAAAATTCCTGTCCCTCAGCTCCGGCGCGTCGGTATGGATAATCAGCTCGTTGATTTCCTCTTGCGACAGCGGCTCTTTTGCTTTCAATTCCGTCAGATTGTAGCGGTCAACGACATCATGGTAAATTTCCGTATAATCAACATGCTGCCCGTTATTTTCTTTTTCTTCCTGATTCTGCTTAGGCGAACAGGCCGTCAGCGCCATTGCCGAAGCCAGCAGGAAAGGGGTAACCCGGCGCAGCACTTTTCCCGGCAAAACAAACGGCTTCGCCCTGCGTTCGGTTCCGAAAACTTTTACCTTGTCTGTCAAAAATCCCGTATAA
>URWU01000262.1 GCA_900551585.1 uncultured Alphaproteobacteria bacterium
TAACAGATGATAATAAAATTTATGGTTTATGGCAAAGTTGGTTGAATTCGGCTTTTTTGTGAGCAAGAAACTCGCCGTTTTCACCTTGCAAAGGTGCCGGTTTGCGGGCAATGACATATTGCGGCAGTTTTTGTTTTATTTCGGCAACCGGACGGTCCCAGCTTTGCGGTTTGATACGGATTTTTTTGCCTTGGCCGGCAGAAACTTTGGGGGTGATTTCCTTGCTGTCGGCATCTTCAAAATCATTGAGGGTCAGGCGGATATTTTCCAGCGTTCCCGGAATGAGAAATTCGATGAACTCGCCGGAATTGATATAATTCCGGACTTCAAAAATGGCGTCATCACCTTGCCATTCAACAATCGAGCCGGCAAAAAGCCAGTCGCCCAAAGTGCGGGTATATTCATAATTCTGGCTGATGTTGGTCAGTTTGCCGTCATGAAAGCCGAGACAGTAACCGCGGTTTTGCAGCGTGTATAAATCGTCCATATATTTGGTGTAGTCCCAGGTTTCGGGAGACTTATACCAGTCATCAATAGCCTGACGGTAAGTGCGGGCAACGATTGCGGCATAATATTCGGTTTTGTTGCGTCCCTCAACTTTGAGAGAATCCATACCGATTTTGAGCAGCTCATCCAGACGCGGCATCAGGCACATGTCTTTGGAGTTGAGCATATAGCCGCCGTTGTCATCTTCAACAACTTCAAAAAGTTCGCCGGGGCGGAATTCTTCTTCCAGCAAAAACTCAAAGCTGTCTTTATTGTTTTCATCAATTATGATTTCTTTGATTGTGCCGTCTTTGAGGCGCAAATGCAGTTTGTAATGCCAGCGGCAGCAATGAGCGCATTTGCCCTGATTGGCCGAACGGTCGGCAAGATAATTGGAAATCAGGCAGCGGCCGGAATAAGACATGCACATCGCGCCGTGCATGAAACATTCGAGCAGAATATCCGGACATTTTTCGCGGATTTCTTTCATTTCTTCATAAGTGACTTCACGGCCGAGAACGCAGAGTTTGGCGCCCTGATTCTGCCAGAACTTGACAGCCTGCCAAGAACAGATGTTGGCCTGGGTCGAGACAAACAAATTGAGTTCGGGGGCATTGTCTTTGACATATTGAAAAACGCCGGGGTCGGCAATCAAAACACCGTCCGGTTTGAGCTGTCGCAAAGTTTCGATAAAAGTGGGCAGTTTTTCAACATCGCGGTTATGCATGAACAGGTTTAAGGTCAGGTAGATTTTTTTGCCGTGGGCATGAACAAATTCAATGCCTTCCTGCAATTCTTCCATTGTGAATTTTGACTGGGCGCGCAGGCACATATCCGGCGTGCCGGCATAAACAGCGTCAGCACCGTAAAGTATGGCGGTTTTGAGTTTGACCAGAGAACCGGCCGGCAGCAGAAGTTCAGCTTGTTTGAGCATGTTATTTATCCTTTACGGTAATGTTTTTGGCATAAACGTCAAGTTTGCCCAGAGGGGTTTCATCAATGGCGATTTTGGCAATAAACGGCACTTTGCCGCTTTGATCTTCCATAATCCAGAAATAAACCGGACGTTCGGAAGTCAGCTCCCAGAGGAGATCATCGTCTTTGGAATTCAGCTTGTCAATAAACATTGAGCATTTGGCGGCTTTGCCTTTGATATTTGAATAGTCGTTGGGGGTTAATTCATCAAAGCCTTCATCTTTGAAAATGACGTCAAAGCGGCGTTTGCCGTCAAAAACTTCCATGCGCGAATCACAAAATTTGACGTCATTATACTGTTTGGCAAGTTTGGCAAAAACGGTCTGCAAATCGGTGGTATCTTTGTTGTCGGGGTTATTGTCGATTTCAACTTTTTTGGCTTTGTCGTTTTTGGTGCTGATGCGGTACACAGGCGTGCCGTTGTCATCATAAACCAGCTCTTTGGAACGTTTTGTAAAGCGCGACTTGGATTGATATTTATAACTGGTGGTTTCCATGTCATTTTTTTTGATTTTGCCGGTGGTTGAATAAACGGCTTTGAAAGGATAAAGAGAATCAAAGACGCCGGCGGTTTTTACTTCGGAACTGACGGCATAATTCTGCGGTGAAAGCGAATAAGAAAACTTGGTGGCGCTGGCATTAAACATGCCGAGAATGACCGTGAAATCATGTTCGACGGTAAAGCTGTCTCTTATACACATCTCCGAGCCCACGAGACGGAGCTACATCTCGT
>URWU01000263.1 GCA_900551585.1 uncultured Alphaproteobacteria bacterium
ACTGTTGCCGAAACGATTACGACCAACGATTCAACCGTTGTCGAAAATATTGACTTCATCAACGCAATGACAGCCGAAGGCAACTACGACAATTTAATACCGATGATTAAAGGCGGCGGTCAGTTCACTTCGGTTAATATGTCGCTTGACCCCAGCATTTATACTTATGAAATTAACTCATATAAACCATTAATGCAGGTTCAGGGAACTCTTACATTGAAAGATGTTTCGGCAGCGGCAATGAATGCTTTTGATATTACAAGCAACAGTACGTTGAATCTGCAGGGAACAATCTCGCGTATTTGCAACACACCGGAAGACAGAGGCGGCGGTTTTCGCGGCGGCGGCTTCCTGCTTGATAAAAATATAACGATTAATGTAGAGAAATCTGCTAAATTAAAGGTATTAACCCCTAACAAGACTCTTGGTTTCAGAATGTTTACGGACTGGGGAGAAGGAAATACTGTCAATATTAACGGTGAGCTTACTTTTGCTTCAGGTAAATACGGTGCTGAACTTTCCGTGGCTAAAGGAGGAGTCTTAAATATCAATTATCCGATAACCGTCGCAGAATTGTCAAGCAACGCCGGAACCATTAATATCAATGCGGCGACGACAATCAATGCGGAAACACCGGAATCTTCAATCACAGCGATTGTTATTTATAATACCGGCCGCCTTAATGTGAATGCTCCCGTTGCGATTAATAATTTCCGTGTCGACAAGTACAGTAATGCCGTTGAAGCAAAATATGTTTATGTCAATGACACAATGACTTTTAACAGAAGCAACTCCATTAAAACCGATACGCTTGATATTACATCAAAAGGTAAAGTTATCGGAGCAACCAAAAGATAAAATTATCACGTCATGAAAAAAAGCCCTTCATTAAGAAGGGCTTTTTTCTTCTGTTAAATCAGGCCCATTTTTTGGGCAATGATGACAGCCTGCGTACGGTTGGTGGCACCAATGGAACGCAGCAGCGCGTTAATATGAAGTTTGACCGTTGCCTCGCTGACCCCCATTTCATAAGCAATCTGTTTGTTTGACAAGCCCTGAGCAACCAGTTCCAAAACCTGAGACTGGCGATTGGTCAGCGTTTTGCCTTTGGCTTTGTTGTCACCGGGAACGGAACCCGCCGTATTGGTGCTTTCCAAAATCGAGGGCGGAAGGTAAGTGCCGCCGTCTAAAATCAGCTTCAAAGCGCCGGTCATAATTTTTGGGTCAGAGCGTTTGGGAATATAGCCGCTTATGCCGTTTTCCATTGTCCGGCGGATAGACTTGCCGTCTTCAGAGGCCGAGACAACAACAAAACGCGCGCCGTTTGATTTCTTTTTCAACTCTTCAATACCCTCTTCCCAAGCCATGTCGGGCATATCCAAATCGACGATAACCAAATCGAGCTTCTTTTCATCATCTATGATTTTGAGTGCCTGAGAAAAACTTCCGGCCTGGAAAACAACGGCCTCAGGGTCGATTTGTTCGAGATGCATACTTAAGCCATCACGGAACAGAGCGTGGTCATCGGCAATTAAAACTTTCATGGGAATCTCCTGCATCTTTACACCTTTATTGCTAAAACATACCTATACCAAAAGCATAATAAAGCCTTTGATTTTCCTTTGTACTTTTATATATGTCTCGTTTTAAAGATTTAAAGATTTTATTTGCACAAATCACTCGTAGGATTGTACATCAGTACTCATCATTGAAAACTCAATGCCGGCATCCCTGAACATCTGGGCAGTTTCGCTGCCTTCATGATAATCTTTTTGAACCACAACCCGTTTAATTCCGGAATTGATAATCATCATTGCACAATTGCGGCAAGGCGTCATCCGGCAATATAAGGTAGCACCGTCAATCGAAATCCCGTTGCGGGCAGCCTGACAGATGGCATTGGCTTCGGCATGAACCGTTCTGACGCAATGTTCGGAAATGTGGCCGTCTTCATGAATCATTTTTTTGAAAAGGTGGCCGACATCATCACAATGCGGCTGGCCGACCGGAGAGCCGACATAACCTGTTACCAGAAGGCGGTTGTCTTTGGCAATGACACAACCGGAACGGCCGCGATTGCAAGTTGCCCTTTTGGCAATGGCGTCCATCACTTCAATAAAATATTCGTCCCAAGTCGGGCGTGTATATTTAACATTTTCGCTGTCTGTCATTTCGGTCTCTCCAAAAT
>URWU01000264.1 GCA_900551585.1 uncultured Alphaproteobacteria bacterium
TATCTGTCCTTTTATAAATCACCTTTTTCACAGATTCTGAAATATCATCTACAATATTCCAAAACTTCAAAATCATCTGACAGTCAACTTCTATGACTTTTGCATTTACCCACCTTTCTATTTCATCAATTCTGTATTCCGTGACTTCCTCTTCAAAATTAATATTCATTTTTTTGCAATATATTTTGAGTGACCTTTCACTATCAAAACAATATATTTTTCCATTTTCTGTAAAAGTGTCGGTAAAAATTTTTCATTTGAAAAATGCAAACGTGAGAAATTTACAGAAATCGGCACACATTCAACACCGGCATCCAATGAACTTCGCAAGAAAGCTAATACTTTTTCAAAAACAATCATATCCAAATCTGTAACTAAACCAGTTTTTTCGCTTAAGGGTATAAAATCGCCCGGCGCAATCAGTTTATTATCTCTGGTCCGCCAACGGATCAATGCTTCTGCACCAACCAGCTTCCCACTGTTGATGTCAACTTTAGGCTGGTAGAAAGCTACAAACTCATCATTTTTGATTGCAAGTTTTAAATCCCGTTTCAGTTCTTCATTATGAGCAGTCATATCATCAAATTTCTTGGAATAATAGACCACGTGCTGATTCAGCACACCTTTAATCGTCTGCGCCGCAACGCTGGCCTTGTCAACCATAAGATTAATATTTTCATCGTAGTCTTTGATAACATAAACGCCGGCTGAAAAATGCAGTATCAGATTTTCTTCTGTGATATTTCTGATCGCTGAAAATAAAGCTTCGATTCTTTCTTCATCTGCATCTAGTAAAAAACATACAAAACGGTCACCGGAAATACGTGCCGCAGTTTCGCCTGGCTGCATCCAAACGCTGACTGAACTGTATATTTGCCGCAAAATCTTATCGCCGCAGGCAAACCCGTAAAAATTGTTGATATATTTAAAGTTATCCACATCAAAACTCAGGATATAAAATTGTTTGTTTATTTTGTTGCTTAACGTCTCCTGTACATCAACAAGAAATTTGTTATAGGTATTGCCCCCTGTCACATTATCTACAAAAGCAATTTTTTCCAAAACCCCTTTCTGTCGACGTTTGTTCCAGGCAAAATAACAGATACTTACCAAAAAGATAAGTACAAGCGAAACCATAACCATGTAAAAAATCTTCATAACTATATTTCCGTTTTCGGCAATAACATCAGTAGGAACGCTCGTTACCAGATACCAGTCATGTACCTGTTCAATAGGAGTATAAGCCGAGAAGGTTTTTTCACCATTGACCGCATTTTCCATAAAACCGCTTTTATTGGCTTTAATGTCATCTTTCATTTTACGAACAGCTTCAACGTTTCCGTATTCGTAAACATCGCGAAAATAATTATCCGATTTTAAAGCACAATTAATGTGTTTGGTATGCAGAATAATATACCCTTCACTATTGATAACATACATATACCCTTTAGACGAAAATAACGAAGCCGCAAACAGCTCATTCATCTGTTTATCCGTATAGATTTTCTGAATCGTACCGATGATATTATCATCGTAATACAACGGCACGCTGCCAACAAAAATATATTCGCCGTTGATTCTTGAAATAGTCCGTTCAGAAATATTAGAAATACCATCAATAGCCAATTTAAAATATCGGCGTCCTGAAATATCTATATGCGTGTCCCCATCTACATAAGCAAGCCCATTTTTATTCGCCAAAAATAAACTATCATCAATACTGTTTTTAGAATAATCGTCTAAAAATTTATTGATATCCGCTTCTTTGGTGATATTTTTATTTTTCAATCCGTCAGATATTTTGTTACTGATAATATCCAGACGATTAAGATCCAAAAGCAGTTTACTGGTAATAACGTTCTTATTTTGCGAAACTATTTCTTCAAGGTTATTTCTGGAATCACTGTCAAGCAAATTTTGCACATATCCCAACAAAAAAACAATAACACCAAATAAAATGATGTTAAATACAAAAACAGATATCAAAAAAGGTTTTTGTAAAATTTTATCAAAATTCATGACAGATCCCATCCGGCTTCGCTAGAAGTATAAAAAAATTAAATATCACTTTTTCACTATGGCATTAAATTGAACAATTACTTATCAATAAATTTCAATGTCTTTATTTCTTTTCATTTAGCATCTAAATATTATTTCTGTCTCTTATACACATCTC
>URWU01000265.1 GCA_900551585.1 uncultured Alphaproteobacteria bacterium
GTCTCGTGGGCTCGGAGATGTGTATAAGAGACAGACCAAACTCTATGCCGAAGAAAAAGACCGCGAAATTTATGTGCTGCTCGATTTGTCCCCTTATATGGTGTTCGGAACCCGCAAAGAACTCAAATCCGTAGCGGCGGCAAAAGTTGCCAGTCTGCTCGGCTGGCTGGCTCTCGGTAACAAAGACCGGTTTGGCTGCATTATTTTTGACGGTCAAAATAATTATGTGTTCAAACCGCGCAATAATCAGGCTAATCTGATTGCCGTTTTCAAAAAAATAGCTCAGGTTTCGCAAGAGATTCTGCGCCAGAAAGATGAAAAGCCGAATGATGATTTTGCCAAAAGCATTAAGCTTTTGCAGCAAACGATTAAAAGTCAGGCCACAGTATTTGTGATTAGTGATTTTAACCATTTTGACGAGCCGCTTAAAAAAGCGATTGCCGGTATGGCGCGCAAGACCAAAGTCTATATGGTGAATGTTTTTGATGTTTTGGAAGAAAATCCGCCCAAAGCCGGCGAATATATGGCGGCTGACTATGGGCAACGCTTGGTTTTTGATACGAATTCCAAGCAGTTTCAAAAAGCCTACAGAGCTCATTTTGCCCTAAAGCGCCATGAAGCAAAAGAATTTGCTACTCGTTTCGGCTGCCGTTATCTGGAAGTCAGGACGGATGTGGAGTTGTATAAGCAATTGAAAGTAGCTTAAAACTCATCTAGCGGTTTTCCAGAGCAATTTTACGGCGATGATAAAAATTCATGTACCCAAATGTACACTAAAATTTTTATCACACCTAGAAATCACTCTATAAATTCCACTATCCAAGTTTTAAGAAAACAGCCATTTAAATTTATTATTGTGGAATCTTGACAGAATCGATACTTGATGTTAGCATGAGCGAGTAATTATTCTGTAACACATATAATTCGGAAGAGAAAATATTATGGTAAAGTCAAACGAAAATAATGCTTATAAAAGAGGACAAGAGCTTTTGGATCAAGGCTTATACAAAGAGGCCATTGAACAATTTGACGCGGCTATCGCCGAACAACCTCAGTCTTGGAAGGCTCTGAACTCAAAAGGATTCGCTTTTCAAAAGATGAGCCGCTATACCGAGGCGGTCGAATGCTTTGACAAGGCGTTGACCTTAAATCCCCAATCTGTAGAAGTTTTGAATAATAAGGGCGTGACATTGAGTATGCGCGGCCTCTATAAAGATGCAATCGTCTGTTTCAATGAAGCAGTTGCGATTGATAAGACTTCGCTTGAAGCCTTGAACGGTAAAGCGATTGCTTTGCAGCATATGTTCTCTTACAAAGAGGCTTTGGATGTGCTGGAGCAGGCTATGAAGATTGACAGCAAACATGCCCAAACTCTTCTGAGTGTTGCAGTTACCCTGCAAAAATTGAAACAATACGAAAGAGCCATCTCTTTCTTCAAAAAAGTTTTAGCCAACGATAAGAATAATATTAAAGCCTGGAACGGTGTCGGCGTTACCTATCAGTTGATGGGTGATAATGCTTCGGCAATCAAATGCTTTACCAAAATCCTGAACATCGACAGCCGCGAGATTCAGGCTTGGATCAGTATCGGCTTTGTTTATCAGAAAATGCTCAAATTCAATGATGCATTGAAATGCTACAAAAAAGCCCAGATGATTATCGGTGCTTCAAAATACCATCACAAACTTTATGACGGTTTGGCCAGCTGCCTGACAAAACTTTCCGAATTTGATCAGGCAATTGATGTTTATCAGCAGATTTTCCAAAAAGAAGAAGGCAAAAAGAAATGGGACGCGCAGCGTTCAATGAAATTTGTCAATAAGCTGAAACGCAAAAAAGCGGTTGGTACGTTACAGAGTATTGTTCCCGCTGATGCTCCTACGGTTTCAGAGGAGAGCAGTGCCGAATAATTTCCGGATTTTATCCGCTATCAATTTGAACCCCGGTCGATTCTGCCGGGGTTTTTATTATGTTTAACTGATATTAAATTTGCAGCTCTTGAAAAGCTAAATTAGAACGTTATCTCTATGACAGAAGTTTTAAGTTTTTAGGAGAAACGATAATGGGTACTTTTTTGAAATATTTATTTTATATTGCTCTGGTTGTTGTTATTTATTTGGTCGGCAAAGGTG
>URWU01000266.1 GCA_900551585.1 uncultured Alphaproteobacteria bacterium
AGATGTGTATAAGAGACAGCTGCTCCATATCTGACTCATCAAGCTCAACAACCTGAGACGCAAAATTCTCTTTGATTCTGTCTTGGTGCACCGATTTGGGAATAACAATCACGCCGCGGTTCATCAGCCATGCCAAAACAACCTGCGCCGGCGTAACTTTCAAACGCTCGGCAATGCCTTTGATAACATCATTGTCGAGAACGCTCGGTTCATTGCTTTCATGCTGTGAACCCAAAGGAGAATAAGCCGTCACGGCCACATTATTTTTACGGCAGAAATCAATCAGCTCATTTTGCTGCAGCAAAGGATGACATTCAATCTGATTGACTGCAGGCATAACCTGAACTTTCTGCAAAAACTCTTCCAAACGTGTTGCGCCGAAATTTGAAACGCCGATGGCTTTGACCAAACCGTCATTATATGCTTTTTCCATCTCTGCCCAGGTCAATTCCAAAGGCAGTTCGGAAAGCGGAATCATATCTTCGTCAGACTGCGGAATTGTTGTGCCTTTTTTCTGTGCAACCGGCCAATGCATTAAATACAAATCCAGATATTCCAGCTGCAAATCTTCCAAAGTCTGCTCCAAAGCAGGACGGACATCTTCAGCGGCATGTGAATCATTCCACAATTTTGAAGTAATGAACAACTCTTCACGCTTAATATCCCCTTCTTTCACGGCATCTTTCAGCGCCTGGCCGATTTCGGCTTCATTACCGTAAATATGCGCGCAGTCAATATGACGATAACCGAGCTTAATCGCCCAGCGAATTGCCTGATACACCTGCCCGGCTTCTGAACGCCAGGTTCCAAGCCCGATAATCGGCATATCTTGCTCGGTATTCAATTTAATGCTTTTCATTCCAATCTCCTTAAAATTTGAGTACTTACCCGCCAATTTATATAGTCACCCAAAATCTCGCTTAAAGATGAAGCGGCAAATAAAAATTTGCTTGTTTCTGTCCAAAAATTAAGATATAAAAAAAATTGATTAATGTATTACTTAAAAATTAAAGGCTATGGACAATTTAAAAACAATTGACCTTTTGGCGCGAAGATACTGGAAATCTTTGTTGTATCAGGACTGTAAGTTTTCTTTTACTGAACAGGAACAAACAGCTTTCAACAATGAAATCATCCGCTATTTTCAACTTTGCCATGAATTTATCCGTGTTGACTTAGAGCTCAAATCAACTTTCTCTCCGACAGATCTTTTGACTTACCTTCACAATACCGAAGAAACGCATAATGACGAACGCCGTTCCCGCGTTTTGGTCGCCTATGGTGAAATCTTTGATGAGGAATTTCATCATTTTGCAGAACTGCTGGAGATAATGGAGCCTGATTTGACCACCTGTATCGAGGAAGTTCAAAGCTGGTTGCTGCTTAGAATTTGGAATTCGCAATACAACCACTACGATCCCAAAACAGATGTGATTATCAACAAATTTTTGACAGACGACGGCGAGTTCCGAGACAGTCTTATCAGTATCTGCTATCGAGGGGTAAACAATCCGGCTTTTTGCCGTTGGATTATCGCCCACTGGACCGACTGCAGCTGCTATCAATACAAGATGAGACCGCTTTTGGAAGCCCTGCCCCGTCTTCTTCCCGAACAACACGAATTGCTCACTAAAATAAAAGCTCTGGAATAACTCCGGAGCTTTTATTTTTAGCCGCTTGGCCACCTTTAAAACCTTTCCGGCAGCCGTTATATCTTAGGCATTATAATTTAACCTTATTACAGGAGATATACTTATGATGCTTTCCAAAGCTATTTTTGCCGCCGGCAGTTTCTGGGAAGTACAAACTGCATTTGAAAAACTACCCGGCGTTGTTGCTTCTGTTGTCGGCTATATCGGCGGAAATTTGGAAAACCCCACTTATCTTGAGGTTTCCGGAGGCAATACCGGTCATGCCGAAGCTGTCGAGGTCGTTTTCGACCCCGAAATAATCAGCTATGACCAATTGCTGGAAACTTTCTTTTCCAGCCATGATCCGACATCTCTCAATCAGCAGGGTGCAGATATCGGCAGTCAATATCGTTCAGCCATTTTCTATTTCAATGATGAACAAAAACAGGCTGCTTTGTCAAAAATAACGGTTTTAAATGCTTCTCACCGCTATCGAC
>URWU01000267.1 GCA_900551585.1 uncultured Alphaproteobacteria bacterium
GAGATGTAGCTCCGTCTCGTGGGCTCGGAGATGTGTATAAGAGACAGGTTTATAACAATAGCCTGGTTCCGATGGTTATTGAGCAGACGTCAAAAGGCGAGCGTTCATTTGATATTTTTTCAAGATTACTCAAAGAAAGAATTATCTTTTTGACCGGCGAGGTTAATGATGAAGTTTCGTCTCTGGTTTGCGCGCAGCTGCTGTTTTTGGAATCAGAAAATCCGAAAAAAGATATTTTCATGTATATCAATTCTCCCGGCGGTTCGGTAACGGCCGGTATGGCGATGTATGATACCATGCAGTATATTTCCTGCGATGTGGCAACCATGACAATCGGCCAGGCCTGCTCAATGGGTTCGCTGCTGCTGACAGCCGGCGCTCCGGGCAAACGCTTTGCTTTGCCAAACTCGCAGATTATGATTCACCAGCCTTCCGGCGGTGCCAAAGGCCAGGCAACGGATATTGAAATTCAGGCTAATTTGATTTTGGCAATGCGCAAACGTTTGAACCAATTATATGTCAAACACACCGGCCAAAAACTGAGCGTGATTGAAAAAGCCATGGAC
Organism: uncultured Alphaproteobacteria bacterium; assembly: GCA_900551585.1. Taxonomy (GTDB): domain Bacteria; phylum Pseudomonadota; class Alphaproteobacteria; order RF32; family CAG-239; genus CAJLXD01. The sequence continues at coordinate 567 of URWU01000267.1, forward strand.
CGTGATAATTTTATGACACCGGAAGAGGCTAAAAAATTCGGTTTGATTGACCATATTATTACTAACCGTGCAGATATGATGAAATAGGAAAAGAAAAATGACAGATAGTTCAGATAACGGCGAAGTTTTATATTGCTCCTTTTGCGGCAAGAGCCAGTCGGAAGTTAAAAAACTGGTGGCCGGACGCGGCGTTTATATTTGTGATGAATGCATTGAAGTCTGCATAAATATTGTTGCCGATGAAATGGCTGAAGAAGCCCGTAAACACGGCGGTATTGATTCTGAAAATCTGCCGACGCCGTCCAAGATTAAAGAATTTTTAGACCAATATGTCATCGGTCAGGAACATGCCAAACGCGTTCTTTCGGTTGCGGTTTATAACCACTATAAACGCCTGAACAGCATTGACAGCAAGTCTGATGTTGATATTGCCAAGTCAAACGTTATCCTGATTGGTTCAACAGGTTCAGGTAAAACGCTTTTGGCGCAGACTTTGGCCAAAATCCTCGATGTGCCTTTTGCCATTGCCGATGCAACTACTCTGACTGAAGCCGGATATGTCGGTGAAGATGTTGAGAATATTATCCTCAAACTGGTTCAGTCAGCCAATTATGATATTGAAAAAGCTCAGCGCGGCATTGTTTATATTGATGAAATTGACAAGATTACCCGCAAAACCGACGGTCCGTCGATTACCCGTGATGTTTCGGGTGAGGGCGTGCAGCAGGCTTTGTTGAAAATCATTGAAGGAACGGTTGCCAATGTGCCTCCTCAGGGCGGACGCAAACATCCGCAGCAGGAATTTTTGCATGTTGATACAACTAATATCCTGTTTATCTGCGGCGGTGCTTTCTCCGGTTTGGAAAAAATTGTCGGCCGCAGAGGCAAAGAATCTTCAATCGGTTTCGGAGCTGAAGTCCGTGGTCCCGATGAGCGCCGGATTGGTGAAATCCTGCAAGGGGTTGAGCCGGAAGATTTGTTGAAATACGGTTTGATTCCCGAATTCGTCGGCCGTCTGCCGGTGATTGCCACTTTGGAAGATTTGGATGAAGAGGCTTTGATTAAAGTTCTGACCGAGCCGAAAAATGCTTTGGTTCGCCAATATGCCATGTTGTTTGACATGGAGCATGTCAAACTGACATTTACTGATGACGCCCTCAAAGCAATTGCCAAAAAAGCCATTGAACGCAAAACCGGTGCCCGTGGTCTGCGTGCGATTATGGAAGAGAATCTTCTGGAATTGATGTATGATATTCCGGATAAAAAAGATGTGGTGGAAATTGTTGTTGATGACAAGGTTATCAATGATAAAAAAGCGCCGAAATTTATCTATAAAAAAGCAGATAAAAAACAGGCGGAAGCCAGCTTAACCGCTTAAGAAAAACAGTTTTACATACCAGAACAAAAGCCGTAATCTTAACGATTACGGCTTTTGTTTATTTCAAATAATTTTTATTCTTTATTCTCCGGTGCTGAAGACAGAATAACAAGCTCTGAAGCTGCCGCGATTTCTTTTTCCAAGTCCTCACATTGTTTGGTCTTGTCAATAATCGCTC
>URWU01000268.1 GCA_900551585.1 uncultured Alphaproteobacteria bacterium
ACGAGATGTAGCTCCGTCTCGTGGGCTCGGAGATGTGTATAAGAGACAGTTCCGCCAAAGCGGCGGCTTCCTTATCCGACGCATTTTCAGACAAGGTGTATACGGACAGGCCTTTAGCACTGCGGTTCAGCGCACTGTCGGCATGAATGGACATAAACAAATCCGCCTTATAACGGCGCGCAATGCGGACACGTTCGCGAAGGGGGATAAATTTATCGGTATTGCGGGTCAGATAAACTTTATATTTGCCTTTTTTATCAAGCAGAGCTTTGAGCTCGCGCCCCATTGCCAAAGTGATGTTTTTTTCATAAACACCGGAATAGCCGATGGCACCGGGGTCCTGACCGCCGTGGCCGGGGTCTAAAACGATGATTTTTTTGGTATTGCTCTCTTTGATAACCTGCTTGTTGGTCGCCGCTTTTTGGGCAACTTTGCTTTCCTTGTAATTATCATTGGTCAGAGCATGGCTTGAGCCGAGCTTGGAAGCAAATTCGCGCTCCGAAGCGAGTTCCAAATCGACAACAAAGCGCCAGCCGAAGCTGCTTTGCGGCGGCAGAAGAAACGCTTTTTTGACAACGGCAGCTTTGCGCAGATTGAAAGCAATGCGCACATCATCAACGCCGACGGTTCCCAGTCTGGGGTCGGAAACAAAATTATTAGAATCGAGATTATTGACGATTTTGGGATTAACACGCACATTTTGGGTATCAATAATCAATCTTTTTGGGTCACCCAATAAAAAGACTTTATAATCAAAGCTTTGGTCGGCATCAAAAACCAGACGGACATTACCGACACCCTGCCCGATACGCATTGAATTTATTCCGGCATGAGCGTCGCCGATGTTTATAAAAAAGCACAAAAACAAACAGATGAGCGCGTATCTGCATATGACACTGCGCTTGAAAAAAAGAGTTATTTTTTTCAGCCAACCGGGCATTTTTCGTTCCCATCCGTTATCTAAAAATCTGTTTTCAATTATACGAGACACTTATTACCAATCTGTTAAAAAAAATCAGAATAACTTTAATAATAGTTATTGTGTTTTAAAAGAAATCGTATATTTTAAGGAAAGGTTATACGTATTTTGTATATCGGTTTCCGGCCTTAAATAATCAAATAAATAATAGCGGCTTGAAACGGGTATCGCGATTTGTTCATAATGATAAAATCTGCAGCGTATGATTAAAAAGAAAAGTTTTTTGCTGGACAAAGTCCAAGCTGTTACTGCCGAGTGGAAAAGAGTTTTGAGAGTTTAGGCAGGACAGGAAAAGAAAAGTTTTTATATAATGCGGCTCAAAATTTTAGCGGCCGCGGGGCAGTCAGATTGCAGGCGTCATTTAGTCCGATTAACTGCCGGTATAGTTACAATCTTTATGAGACTTCCCAGCGTTGGAAAAATTTACCCTTAACCAGAATCGGGTTAAGGCTGAGCGGAGTTATTATATGACTAAAAGAATGTTGATTGACAGCACCCAGGAGGAAGAAACCCGGGTTGTTGTTGTTAATGGCAACAAATTAGAAGATGTTGAGTTTGAAACCAGCCATCGCAAACAAATCAAAGGTAATATTTATCTGGCCAAAGTTATGCGGGTTGAGCCTTCCCTGCAGGCCTGCTTCGTCGATTACGGCGGCAACAAGCACGGTTTTCTGGCTTTTGGCGAAATCCACCCTGATTATTACAATCTGCCGCAGGAAGAAATTGACGCGGTTGATAAAGAAGTTAATGATATTATCGAAGCCAAAAAACAGGCTTTGAAAGAGCGTGAAGCCGAAAGAGAGCGTATTCGCGAAGAAAAAGCCGCTGCTTATGCCAAAAGAATGGAAGAAAAAGCCAAGGCTGAAGCAGAAGCTGCCGAAAAAGCAAAAGAGCATGAAAGAGAGCTAAAAGAAGAGAGTAAAAAGGCCCAAAAAGAAGAAAAGACAGAAAATAAAGAAAAAGAATTAAATGAGCAAATATCAAAATTAAAAGATGAATTGGCAGACGTAAAAGATAGACACACAAGACTTATTGCAGAATTCGACAATTTAAAGAAAAGAAGTGCAAAAGAAAGAGAAGGGTTATACAATTCGATAATCTGTCTCTTATACACATCTGACGCT
>URWU01000269.1 GCA_900551585.1 uncultured Alphaproteobacteria bacterium
GCGTCAGATGTGTATAAGAGACAGTTTATAATGAATATACGGATATTGATGTTGCTATTTTGGTTGATTTTGATGAGAAGGTTATCTCCCGACAAGATTTCAGACTGCTCCTTAAAAGGATTAATAAAGCTAATTATGCCAAAAACTATCATTTCAAATTACTAAACCGTTCGGTCGACTGTTTTTTTATGAATGATTTACATCAGGGTTCCGGTCTTTATTCCTTGCAAAATGACTGTTGGATTACAAAACCGGTATATCGTGAATTTTCGTTTTCAATTGATGAATTTTTTGATGCTTATCGTTTATACAGTATAAAAATTCATGAAGATATCGATTGTTTTGAAAAACTCAACAGCCGTTTTTTGTCCTTGCATGGCTGCGAGCAGCTGGAAAAATATTTGTTCGAGTTGAAAGAAAAAGCACTCAATGCCAAGATCTCTTCTCCGGAGCAGGAATATTGCATGGCCTGTCAATTTTATCGCTGCGCCGCCTTATTCGGGGTTCTTAATCATTTTCAGGATTATCTGGCAGAATCTTATCGTTTTAACCTTAGAAATGAAATCGAGGTTTGACCATGAGCACATTCAGAAGTACCTTAACGCCAATTCAGGAAGCCGAAAGATTAACTCACCCTCATAAAATTTTGCATCCGGACATCTTTGACCGTCATAATGAAATGTATCCGGTTATCCGTCAAAAGATATTACGGAAAGTTGATTTTCTGTTCAATAAAGGCCTGAACAAAATTGCCGGGTTAAAATTAAAAGATGTTATTTTAGTCGGTTCCTGCGCCAATTATCTTTACAAAGAGAAATCTGATTTTGATGTTTACGGCGTGGTTGAAAACCAATCATCACCGCTCTTTCCCAAATCAGGCAAACCTCTCAATCGGGCCCTCGGCGCCATAGGAAGAAGCAATCTTGACCATAGGGCGAAGTTTTACTGCCTTACCCGTTTCTGCGATATCAGGTTTATCAATGATTATTCCTACATTATCTCAGGCATTTATTCGATAAAAAACAATCAATGGATAAGAGAACCGTCTCAGGAACTGACTTCTAAATTTTCCGCGACCGAGGTCGTTGACAACTTTATAAAAAAATGTCAGGAAATTGACGATTTTTATGACAGCTTTCAATTAAAAAACGGCAAATTTACTTATGAAGAATGCCAAAAAATGAGCGACTATTATGTGTCGCTTTTCAATGAAGACAAAAGCAATCCCGACAACTTTATCATCTTCAAAATGCTTGATACCCAAGGGGTGATTAAAAGAATAGGCAGTTTTGTTGCAACTGCCTATGTCAAATCTTTATCTTATTGAAATCAGATACTCAGACCGTAGCCGGTATAGATTTTCTTAAATTCGTGCTTCATCAGCCATCTTTCGATTGCCGAATCTGCATTGACCAGCGCAAAAGTCTCTTTGCCGCCAAGCTCCTCACATCTTTCAATACAAGCACGGATAACAGACTGAGTATACCCTTTGCCTTGATATTCCGGCAAAGTTGCCAGATTATAAATAATACAATAGCCGTTATAATGTCCCATGGCCGCAGCGGCAACCGGAAGGTTATTTTCATAAGCGATAAAATGGGAGAAATTCGGGGAATTGTAAGTTTCGTTCATCAGCGGGAGGTAGGCCGGCGTATAAATGCCGCAGTCAGGATATCTGGTACTATTTACTTGGGAGAAAAGCGAGGTGAAATCTTTGTATTCTTTTTCGGTAGAAATTTTGCGGACGGGGTGATGATATTGCAGAGGGGAACCATTATAACGAAGCCAGCTTTCCGTGTATTTGACGATGAACTTCTCCTCCTGCAGCTCTCGCAAATCGTTTGATTGAATGGAATTGATGTATATGCAGGGCTTGCGGTGGATTTCTTCAAATTTTCGGACAATGTCTTTGGAGGTTTTCTTGAAAGATGAAAGTTCCGAAAGGGTGGCATAATTCCAGAAAATATCATCAATTTTTTTGCTGTTATAAATGGTAAAAGTATCGGTTACGATATTATCTTCAAAAAATATATCCTTTTGAATATGATAATGCACATTTAATAAATCCTGTCTCTTATACACATCTGACGCTGCCGACG
>URWU01000270.1 GCA_900551585.1 uncultured Alphaproteobacteria bacterium
GTCAGATGTGTATAAGAGACAGACCTGAAAGTCTGCATGCCGGGCGGCTGCTCTTTTGGCGGCAAGCGTCCGACAGATTTTCATGAAGAGTTAATTAAAACCGTTTTCGGTGCCGAAATCGGCGTTGAAACCCGCGATAATGAAAAATATTCTTATCTGGCTTTTCAACTGCCGCCGCAAGAGTCGGCCGAACTTTGCCCGATTTATACGACTTTTAAGTCATCTCACGGTGCCACCTTCCATTGGCTTTTGTCGGTTGCAGGCTCCAATAATATTAAAATGATGTATAACTCGTCATTGGAACCGGAAGTTTCAAACTTAATCAATATGCTGCAAAGAATGGGATTGGGTCTGACCGGCAGCGAAAGAACCGGTATCATTTATGACGGTACCAATCGCAAATTGTTAAAAGGCGTTGATTTTGATGTGATTCCTGACCGTTTGGAAGCGGCAACTTATGCGTTGCTTGCTCTGTCAACCCAAGGTGAATTGCAGCTTGAGGGTATTAATTTTGAGCATTGCAGCCCATGGCTCGGCCAATTGACACGTATGTTTGACAAAGGCATATACTTCTCGCCGGATTTAACCAAACTGAATTTAGATTTTCGCAATCGCAAAGCCTATAACGGCTTTATCATGCAGGTAACCCCCTTCCCCGGCTTTGAAACTGATTTGCAGCAGATTTGGACGCCGATTATGGCTCAGGCAGAAACCCCGTCGATTATTTCCGATTTAATCTGGCCTGGACGTTCGGCTCATCTGGCAGAAATGGCCAAATTCGGTGTAGGCAGCGATTTTCATCAATTTGATATCATCAGCGGCCAACAGGCAACTGTCAAAAATCTGTTTATTAATATCCACCCGTCGCAGCTGCATGCTGCTCAGGCAAACGGTACCGATTTGCGCGGAACCATGGCGCTGTTGCTGCTTGCCGCCACCACGGAAGGATTAAGCAAAATCGACAATCCGAGCTTTGCCCTACGCGGTTATCCGAACCTGATTGCCAATTTCTGTAATTTGGGCATTAGGATTGAAGCTTCGGCAGACGGTCATGAAATCAACGCCCTGCCCGAGATATAAATGATGCAGAAGTTTACGCTCCATTGCCATACGCATGCTTTAGGTTACTTTGACGGTAAGTGTACCGCCGATGAAATGATAACCCGCGCCGAAGAAATGGGTTTTGAGGCTATTGGTATTTCCAATCACCTGATTTGCCACCCCAACACGCCGACCAGCAGTCGTATGTTTATCCGCAGCTGGGACGAAGCCTTGGATATTCATCAACGTATTATTGATGAAGTCAGGGAAGCCGGCGCTAAGCATAAAATCAAAGTTTTGGTCGGTGCTGAGGCTGATTATTTTCCGTCTGCGGAATGGCGCAACGGTTTTGAAAAGCTGATTTCCAAGCTGAATTATGATTATCTGATAGCCACTTCGCACTATATCCGCACGGCTGATGAAAGTTATATGTGCAATATCTATCACCTTGATGAGCTTCCGGCTGATTTGACTCCGGAAGATTTTAAGGAAATGGTTCGTCAGCATTGGCTGAATATTGTAGCATCGATAGAAAGTGGTTATTACAATTTTCTGGCTCATCCGGATTATTGTATTATCAAGATTCCGGATATTCCGGAATTTGATGATTACCGCTGGCGGATAATCGAAGCCTTGGATAAAGCAAAATTTCCGTTTGAAGTCAACACCAGCGGCTTTAACCGGATAGATATGCAGCATCCGGCAACTTGGATGTTAAAAGAACTTTGCCGCCGCAAGGTCCCTACTCTGTTGAGTGATGATGCCCACCATGTTGATATGATTGGCCAGCACTTTGAGCGGGCCGAACAATTACTCAAAGAATGCGGTTGTAAAAACCGCTGGAGTCTGGATAATCTTGAAAAATAGATTCAAGATACGGTGTCTAATCTCTTGTATTTAGATTCTTTTTAAAATAATCATAAAATCGTGTTCATAACTCCTCTTTTTATATTTTAAATAAATTATAAAAATAATATAAATAATTTATGAAAAAATTTATGAACACATACAATGCTGTCTCTTATACACATCTGACGCTGCCGACGACTAGTCGAG
>URWU01000271.1 GCA_900551585.1 uncultured Alphaproteobacteria bacterium
GTCTGTATCTCCAGAGAAAGAGGCGGCAATTCGCGTTTGGAAAGCCTGTTTGAGCGTTTGGGAATAAATCCGAAGCGTTTTTACAGTCAGATAAATTATGTTGATATGAGCTCTTTTGAGGAGATAATTGACTATGACATTGTTGAAAAACGCCTGCAGGCAGCCAGAAAAGATTCTTTGGATTATCTGTTGTCTTCTTTGAAGCTGCCTTTGACTTATAAAGAGCGTTTAAATCTTCCGGTTGAAAGTGAATTTACTTATTCTTTCTGCGGTATTCCATTTCTGAGCCGAAAAATCAGGGAATATGGCCTTGTTTATAAATTGTTCGGATTTTTGCCGTTGTTGTCGCGTTATCCGGGCAAAAAGAATGCGGTTTATAAGCTTTTGGGAATTTTAAAATTTATGACCGCCAAAGAAAATAAAGATTGCCGGGTTTACAAGCTGTTTGGCTTTCTGCCGGTTTTCAAAATCAAGTATGCTTATTAGAATCAAGGAGTTGCTTAAATGAAAAAAGTTTCTGTTATTTCTCCGTGCTATAACGGAGAGGCGCACTTGGCATATTTTTTGGAATCCTTGCTGAAGCAGACTTATGCAAATGTGGAATTTATTTTTGTTGATGACGGATCTGTTGACAGGACAGGGGAGATATTTTCTTCTTATCGGCAGAAACTGGAAGATAAAGGCTGGGTCGTTTGCTACATTCGGCAAGAAAATAAGGGGCAGGCTGCTGCGGTTAATACCGGTTTGAAATATGTGAGCGGAGATTATCTTATTTGGCCGGATAGTGATGACATGTTGTATCCGGAGCATATTGCCAGAAAAGTCAAGTTAATGGAAGATAATCCCGAGTGCGGTCTTGGTTTTTGTTTATTAGACAAGGTTAATGAAACCGACTTAAACAGAATAATCGGGAAGATGGGACGTTATCCGGAAAAGAAAGATGATTTATTTGACGATTTGTTGATGAATCATAATATTCTTTGGCCGCCAATCGGAGCAATTATTAATATGAAGGCATTTGATAAAGTTAATCCGTCAAGGTCAATTTATCAGGGGCGCGGCGGTCAGAATTTTCAGATGTTGCTGCCGGTGGCGTCTGAATATTCCGCTTGTTATTTGAATGAGAGCTTGGGAAAATATGTGGTCAGAAAATCATCTCACAGTAAAATCAAAACAGATTTGCAGCAGCAGAGGCATTTAAATCTTCTCAATATCTGGGTAAACACAATTCAAAACCTACAGGGCTGTTCTGATGAAGTTAAAGTAAAGAGTTTGACCAAGGCTTGCTCTTATTTCAATTTTATTTGTCCGGGAATCAAGAAAATCAAGTTTTTTGGGCTGCCTTTTCTTTTTGTGGTTACCAAAAATAATAAGAAGAAAATCAAACTGTTTAATTTCGTTAATTTGATGACGGTTATTAAAAAGGGCAACAAGATAAAAGGGCGCTTATTGGGTTTTATTCCCTGTTTCAGTCTTGAGAATGATTGATAAAAAAAATACATCGGGAAACTTTTGCGTTTTTCCGATGTATTTTTTATGTGTTATGCTCTTTTGAGTGTGCTTCCGATAAAAATCAGCAGCGTTACACCCAAATAGGCTACAAAGACGTAAATCAGCCAGCTTATGTTTGGTAAGGAGATGTTCCAGTTGAGAATCTCCAGCACATTGCCGATGATGCTGAGTCCAAACATGATAAGGCCTATAACCATCAGGCCGCCGAGAAAGTATTTGGCGGAAAGTTTTTCATCGCTTTTGAGAAAACTTCCGCTCATGATATATACTCCAGCCCATAATGAGGTTAAAATAACAGATAATATTCCGCGGCAAATGTCGTTTTCTCGATAGCCGCTAATCGCTAATGTTAAAGTGTAGATGAACAAGGCGGCAATACCAAAGCCTAATAGTAAATAACCTTTTTGTTCTCTTTCCATTCTCCAGAATTTCAAAATTAACTTTTTCATTTTTATTAAATTTTAAAGTGAAGCTTAAAACCATGGCGTGAGAGACATCGCAAAACATAGTAATAAGCATAAATAAGATTAATTGCTGTCTCTTATACACATCTCCGAGCCCACGAGACGGAG
>URWU01000272.1 GCA_900551585.1 uncultured Alphaproteobacteria bacterium
GCATAAAGAGTTTGTTTCTCAAAGATTTTATCAGGTAATACACTTCCGTATTGCCTTGATTTAACACGCCTGCCTTATAAACGGCCTCGAAGCAAAAATAATTATTGACTTAGAGTCAACTTTAAATGTTACACTGATAAAAAGAGATGAGTAAAACATTTGAGGAGAACAGTCATGCCGCAGACAAAAACTTTTTACTACAAATTTCGTTTTTTTGACACCCTGTTCTTTTTAAACCTGCTGCTTATCCTCGCATTAATTCATTGCTGCAGCAGATTTCCCGGCCTGCTTTATTGGCCGCAGGTCAGAATCCTCATTGCCTTAACCGTTGTTTCTTCTCTCATCTGGGCTTATCTGCACCTGATAAAACACAAACTTGCCGTCACAGATGACAAGGGCATAACCATCGACCATTGCCGCCCCTTACTTTGGAAAGATATTAAAAATGCTGAAGAAAGAATTATCCGCTGCTGTTTCAAAAAACGCCGCATAATCGTCTTAAACCCCAGAGAAGGCATTGATTATAAATATAATTTTTTGCAAAGACACAACGGCGAATTTACACCTTTTTCTATTCCGCTTTATCCGGTCGTCAGCCCGGAAGACGCTGCCGAAATAACCGAGATAATTGCCGGAAAAGTCGATTTAAAAAAGCTCTGATAAAATATCTTTCACCACAGCCTGCATTAAAGCGGGCTGTTTCTTTTCGCATATTTTTCTAGACAAAAAAGACGAGTTATGCTATCCCCTTTTCATTAATACTCATATTTATTCATATTTTTAACTTAAAATTATCATGTATGGAAAAGAAAATTGTAACTTTCGGAGAAATCATGATGAGGCTTACCCCGCAAAACGGTTTACGCTTCATCCAGTCTTCTAATTGTGATTTATTTTTCGGCGGCAGTGAGGCCAATGTTGCCGTTGCTTTGGCAAATTATGGCTTTCAGTCACAATTTGTGAGTAAAGTTCCGCTTAATGCCTTTGGCAGCGCAGCCTTAAACAAGCTCCGGCAATACGGCGTTGATACGTCTGAAATTGTCTTGGGCGGCGACCGTCTGGGGTCTTACCTGTTGGAAAAAGGATATTCTCCCTGCGCCAACATCTGCACCTATGACCGCGCTCATTCAGCATTTGCCGAAGCCGGATTTCAGGATTTTAACTGGAACAAAATATTCGACAATGCCGAATGGTTCCACTTCAGCGGAATCACACCGGCACTTAGTCCGACGCTGGCCGATATTTGCCTGCAAGCTTGCAAAACCGCACAGAAAAAAGGAATCACAATCAGCTGTGACATCAATTATCGCTCCAAGCTCTGGAAAATGAATCAGGCGCAAACCATCATGCAGAACTTATGCCGCTATGTCGATGTCATGATAATCAATGAAGAGGAAGCCCGCGTATTGGGAGTAAAAGCCTCGGCCAATGACTTAATGGCTATCGAACCTTTTACAAACATGGCAAATATTCTGATTCAAAGATATCCGGTCAAGGTCATTGCCAGTGCGGCACGGGTTCCGGCATCATGCGGTTTGGGTGCAAAGGCAATGCTCTGGCGCAAAGGTTGTTATCAATCTCCGGTTTTTCCGCTGAATATTGAAGACCCTGTCGGTGCCGGAGACGCTTTTGCCGCCGCCCTGATTTACGGTCTGCTGCAAGACCAAGACAACCAAGCGCTGATAAATTTTGCAACGGCAGCCTGCGCTCTGAAACATTCAATTAAAGGAGATTTCAATCTCGCTTCTGTCGAAGACATCGAAAAGCTGGCAACAAACAACGCTGCTTCCGGTGTTCAACGCTGACAAAAAGCCCCGCATAGTGAACAAATAATTCACGGCGGGGCTTCGTCTTTTAAACTTCTTCAGCTGAAGTAACTCTCTTTATAAAGGCGGCAAAGTTCTTGCTGTCCATTCTCATTCAAATGAACCGCATCAAAATAAACTTCCGGCAGAAACAAAGAATTAAACCTAGTAAAAGCATCAAGATAAAAAATATCATATCTCCGGCACAAACACAGCAAATCCTGATTAAATTTAACAATATCATTATTAGAGATC
>URWU01000273.1 GCA_900551585.1 uncultured Alphaproteobacteria bacterium
GAGCAACGCGAGCGGTGAGACAGCTAACTTTTCGCCGTCGGGCGTTCCCGACCGCAAGCGGTGAGACAGCTAATTCATGCCTCAGGCGCTTGCCTGCGCCGCCGGCCGTTGCCGACTGCCCTCGCGTTTACTGTCGGATTTGCTGATTAGTCTTCGGTTGAGATTAATTCGATTTTCTCTTTAATATCTTTGGGATTATATTTCAGCAATTTATTACTGACTTCACCGGTCTGAATTTTTGCTTTGACCTCATCTTTGTCAAGCTCATTATTCGGATCTTTCATGGTGAGGGCATGTTTCCACTGAAAACGGCCTTCGTTTCGGCGTCCGGCCAGCCAGTAGGCATCGCCGAGATGGTCGCTGATAACCGCATTGGCGGGCTCAAGTTCGGAGGCTTTTTCGAGATAATCAACGGCTTCGTTATACATACCGAGACGATAAAATGCCCAGCCGAGACTGTCAACAATATTGCCTTCATGCGGCGCCTGATTATAAGCGTCTACCAGCATGCCGAAGGCCTGATTAACATTTTCGCCGCGCTTCAACCAGCTGTATCCGAGATAATTGAGAACCATATAATGGTTCTGGCTCAAATCTAATGCCCGCAGGAAAGATTTTTCGGCTTTTTGCCACTCATCATTTTGTTCATAAGAAATTCCGAGCGCATAGAATAAGACCCAATGCTGATTTTCGACTTGCTTGAGATTCTCGATGGCTTCTTCATAATAGCGGATAGCCTCTTTCTGATTACCGCTCATACGCAAAACATCACCCAAATCGAGATAAAGCTGAAAGTTTTTGCTGTCAAGCGTCAGAGATTTCATCAATAATTCGGCTGCTTTATAATCCTGCATAATGACGAGATTATTGGCTTTTTTGAGCTGCGCCGTGTAATAAGCTTCGGAACTCTTGTCGATTTCATCATATTCTTTATTGGCATCGGCATACATCTCGCGGCTTTCGAGAATATCGGCCAGCAGCAGTTTGGCCAAATCATATTTCGGATTCTCATAAATCGACAGACTGATAAACATATGCGCCAAATCAACACCGGCAGCGCCTTGGCGCAAAGTAGCGGCAATGCTGAACAGAGCTTCCGAAGTACCGATATTGGGATTATTGATAATCGGCTTTGTTTTGGCCGGGTCAGCTTTGGCGGTTTTGCTCTTGAGACGTCTCATCATGTCGGTCAGGGCGCGTTCATCGGTGTATTTGCTGACCAGAGCAACAGCTTTGTCTTTTTGGTTGTTGCGGACATAAAAATTGCAGATAATCTGCAGCGCGCGGAAAGACATTTCCAAGCTTTCTTCATTGACAATCACTTCATAATGCTGTTGTGCTTTGGCGGCATCATTGAAATAATCATAAATCATACCGGCATGAAAATTGTAAAGGGCTTTGAAACTGGGCTCTTTTTTAATCGGAGCCAAGGCGGCAATCGCTTTCTCTTTTTCACCGGCGCCGACATAAGCCCAGGAAGAAAGCAGCGGGTTGATAAAATCTTTATAAATAAGGCCGTCAACTTGCGAAATGGTTTTGTTCACTTCGGCATATTGGCCTTTTTTCATTTTATCAACGGCAATAATGATATATGTAAAGTTATTCTTGTCGCCGTTTTTCAGAGAAACCTCGGCATATTTTGCAGCTTCGTCAATGCGGCCTTGCGAGGTCAAAATCAGATAAACACGCCCCATAAGCTCGGGGTTATCAGGATCAATCTGCAGCGCCTGCATATAATAATCGGCAGCGGCGTTAAAATCTTTACGCAGATGGGCGACACGTCCGGCCACATAAGCGCCGTATGCCTGTTTGAATTTAGGATTGCTGCTCAAAGGCGTCACATGGTGGGAGGCTTCTGATCCTGAAGTTGAAACCGGTTTGTTGACGCATGAATTAAACACCAAAACGGCGGCAGCCAAAACTGAAATATATCCAAACTTAGACATGATTAACACTAATCCCTTAAAAAACTATCCCTATTTTATATGAGTTTTAAAATCATACAATAAGATTTGTCTCTTATACACATCTCCGAGCACACGAGACGGAGCTA
>URWU01000274.1 GCA_900551585.1 uncultured Alphaproteobacteria bacterium
GAGATGTAGCTCCGTCTCGTGGGCTCGGAGATGTGTATAAGAGACAGGTTTATGAGATTTGTTCTAGACTTTGATTATTAAGGAGAAAAGCCATGAATGAATTTTGCCAAGCTTTGACAGCTCTTAATGCCTCCCCTCATATTCCGCCGCAGGATAACTGGTTCGCTCCGCTCATCGGTCATTGGGATTTTGAGTGGATTGACAGGAAAGGCGATATGGAATGCAAAGTTCCCGGCGAATGGATTTTTTCCTGGGTTATTGAGGGCTGTGCCATACAAGATGTTTTTATTTGCCCGTCGCGTCCTAACCGGCAGGGAGATCTGTTCAAAGACGCGGCTTACGGCACGACACTGCGTTGGTATAATGCCAAAGAACATTACTGGGAAGCTGTTTATGCCGATAAAGAATCCTACACGACTCTCAAAGTCAAAAAAGACAAATCAGATATTGTTTTGAGCTGCACAAATTGTGAAGGCTATCAGATGAAGTGGATTTTTTCGGACATAACAGCCGATAATTTTCGCTGGCGCAATATTATTTCCAATGACGGCGGCGAAAACTGGACCGTTGCCGGACAGCTTTTTGCCACAAGGCGCCGCTGAGGAATCACAATGTATGAAGACATTTTCAAAAAATTAGCGCAATCAGAATTTCGTTCCCGTTTTAGACTGCGGGAAAAAGAAAAGGCTTATGTAGCCGCAAAGGGGCTTGAAACCATTCGCAGCCATGCGCAGGATTTTATTGCGGCCCGGATTGCTCCGGCTCAAATAGCCAATGACGGCAAACAGACGCCGATGAAAGGACATCCGGTTTTTATCGCCCAGCATGCCACAGCCTGCTGCTGCCGCGAGTGTCTTTACAAATGGCACCATTTTCCGCGTGGTGAGGCCTTAAACGCCGCCCGGCAGGATTATCTGGTTAATCTGATTATGGCCTGGATTGAAAAGCAGCTCTAAAACTTCCTAAAACTAAATATCAGCTTAAAATAAGAAATTTCGCCCCTATATTTACTGTATAGTTAGACGGACATGATTTATGATTAAAATAGTGATATTTTAGTGATAAAAAATAGAAGTTTACCTATAGAAAGAGGAGTTGATGCCTGGTGCACTCTCCTCTTTCGCTTTTAAAAAACTGCTGCCTGAGATTAGACCTAAAGTTTATCTTAAAAACCGGCCGGCGAAGACTATATCTTTTATATCATTAAACAGAAAGAAATTATGAATGAAATAGCAATATTTTAATCATAAAAATGGACGTTTAAGATGGGAAGGAGTTTAAGTATTGTACTTGAACTCCTTTTCCCGTTTTTAATCATAAACACATCCGGCAACCGGAATCTATTTTTCTAAACCCGTTTTCAGCATACCATTTTTCAAGCTTATTATCGCTGTAGATATTGATATTAAGGCTCAGGCCGTTTATCTGCCGGTAGTAATCGACACAGGCTTTGAGAATGGCCTGTTTGTGGTCTTTTTCAAGATAGTCCTGATGAAGCGCAAAATTAAACAACAGGCAATATTTTTGATAATGGCCGAGACTTCCTGCTGCCACAGGACGGGTTCCGTCATAGGTGATAAAATGGCCGATATTTTCATTGTCCAGAGAAAGGCGGAGGTTGGCAATGATTTCCGGCGGCAGGATACTGAAGAAACGATTGGGCTGGCTGAAATAGTTTGTAAAGACTTTTACAAAGTCATCTTTTTCACGCTGTGTGACCACGCGTCTGGCTTTTATGGTTGTGTCTTTAATACCGCCCTCATAACGCATCCAGACATCGGCAAAACCGACTTTATACTTGAGATCCTGAAGTTCTTTTAAATTCTGGCCGTTTTGAGAACTCAGATAGATATTTGACGGCCTTTTAATCTGCGCAAATTTTTGTTTAATTTCTTCAGCAACAGATTTAACCGGACACAAATCGGAGACTAGGGCATAGTTCCAATAATTATCCGGAACATATTTACTATAATATATGTTATAGGAACTGTCTCTTATACACATCTCCGAGC
>URWU01000275.1 GCA_900551585.1 uncultured Alphaproteobacteria bacterium
CGTCGGCAGCGTCAGATGTGTATAAGAGACAGATCGGAGAGCGACCGATGTGGCCCGGCATTCCAAAAATATTGATGATGAAATTGCTGCTTACCGTCAGGTGATTGAACTGGGGCAGAAGCGCCGCAATGTTGCGCCCGATGATTTGCTTAAATATAATATGATTATGTATTGGGCGTATAATAATGTGGCAGATGCCTTGTTTACCAAAAGCTTTAAGAACGCGCTTGATACTTCTGACAGCGAGAATTTCAGCGAATCTCTCGGTTATTATCAGCAAGGGCTGAAATTTGCCCGTGATAATCTTGAAAAAATTGCCGTTTTGAACCGAATGGCGGATAGTTACCGTCATGTCGGCGATGAAAAAAACTTATGTAAAATCAAACAGAAAGTTTTTGCAAATTTGAACAAGGAAGACAAGCGCAAAGCTTATAATGATTTGGCTGACGGTTTGAAAAATCCGCTATTTGCCATCAAGATGTATGAAGAAGCTTTGAATTATGTTAATGATGAGAAAGTTACTCTCAATGATAAATGCGAGAATACCAAAAAAATCTGCGAGAAGCTCATGGCTCTTTATTTACAAAATGATGATAAAAAGAATTATCAGCGCATTGTCAAGCTGAGGGATAACACGGATAATGTGCAGAAAACCTGCATTAAAAAAGGAGGCTGCAGCTTTTAGCGCAGTCTCCTTTTTTAGATTATTTATTTTGTGCCGTGAATGGTCTGAAAATCAGCTTTTCTTTCACGGAACAAATTTTGGAATTCAACATTTTCCAAAATTTTGCTGCTGCAAAGCAATGCAATATTCAAGAAATTTTTGATGAGCGGGATATTTTGCACCATGTCATCATAGTTTTCCAAATTGTGCTGCAGCCAGTTAATTAAGTCGGCGTAAATCAGTTTCCGGTTATAACTGCCTTCTTCCAATTCTTCCATGCATTTGGCATATTCGAATTCAAAGTAACGGTATAAGGCCGGAATTTGCCGAACGTCTTTTCTTTCCAGAGCGCACTGCAGATAAAAGCAGGCGGTGCTGTGCAGTTTTTCACGGATTTCTCCATGATGGACAAAGGCCATAATCGGAGCAGCCAAAGCTTTCGGGGTTGACTGCGGTGAGATAATGAACCTGAAGCAGATTCTGTTCTCCATCAATGCAAACCAAAGTTTGGCAGTGTCATTGTCTTCTCCGAGGCGGAAAGCGTCAATAACCTCTTGCGGAAAATCAATGACCTTGATAACAGAAATCATCTCCTCAATGAATTGTACGGTCCCTTTTTTCATTTTTTTCG
This sequence comes from uncultured Alphaproteobacteria bacterium, assembly GCA_900551585.1. Classification (GTDB taxonomy): domain Bacteria; phylum Pseudomonadota; class Alphaproteobacteria; order RF32; family CAG-239; genus CAJLXD01. The sequence continues at coordinate 1,296 of URWU01000275.1, forward strand.
GGTTTTGGTGATTGTTTTTTCTTTTGCATATTGCGGCTGGAGTTGTCCGGGAATCCATTTATAAGTTTGTTCCCAGATACCGCCGTGTTTTTCGTAGACATACATCTCGCTGTAATCCTTCTCTCCGGTGTGGATTTCCAAGCGATTGACGTAACGGTCAAATTCTGTGCATTCGCACATTTCCAGCAGTTGTTCGCGGGCAATCTGATAGGCTTTTTTGCCAATCTTGTAAACGTTGTCCGTTATTTCTGAAAATGAACGGCCGATAAGCATTGGCCTTCCGTTCTCAGTTTTGGAAAAAACATAGATACCTTCGCCTTTTTCATTTTCGGTGGCCGTGTAAAAATAGTCGGCATATTTTCCTTCCAAGAGAGAATAAGTGGAAATCTCCTTAACTTTCTCAGAAAAAATAAAAAATACCGTCTTTTCAATGACCAAAATATCAAAAGGCTTGGTTCCGTAGTTGCTGACAAACAGATATTTTTTATCGTTGACTTTTCTGTTTGTTCCATCCTCATACAAAGCACCATTTTCCAGGAAAAAATAGTGTCCGTCATACTTAACTAAATTTTTTTTCATAAGCTTATGTGTTAATTGTAAATACTTCATAATTTGGGATATTCCGACAAAGTAGCATTTTCTGATAATTTTGTCAATAAAAGATGAGGGCGGCATATAAAAAAACGGCACTTGTCAAAAGCTGTCTCTTATA